>JAZNVA010000246.1:0-4110 GCA_045592565.1 Eubacteriales bacterium
CCTCTTTCGAGATATACCGTATTTCTGAAAACTGTCCTTAAGAGTACCGCCCTATTGGCCTGTCCTTTTTTGAATCTCAACTTGAAGAGAGCTGAATGGGGTTCATGTCAGGAAGCAATTCAATGAGGAAGTTCCTACATTTTGAAAAAAAGACTTGATTTTTTTCCCGATTTATGATATCATAGTAAAGGTGTATAATTTCCGATTAAATAAGGAGGAAAATTAAGTGAAAAAAGACAAAAAATTGGATGCGAACGGGAAGCGCCCGTTTGGCATGAGGGACTGTGTCGCGTACGCGGCGGGTGACCTTGGCTGTAACATGAGCTTTGCCCTCAAGAGCACCATGTCCATCTTCTGGACGCAATTTATGGGAATGGATCTGTGGTACGCTCTGCTGTTGATCGTGGTTCAGGTATGGGATGCCATCAATGACCCCCTGATCGGTTCCATCGTGGACTCGGACAAGCACAAATACAAGAGAAACAAGTTCCTGACCTACATCTGGGCGGGATCCATCGGTCTGATCGTGGGCGGCGCTTGCTGCTTCCTGCCCTTCCCCAATGCCCCTGTTGCGGCAAAGGCGATCATTTTTATTGCCGGTTACGTGGTCTGGGATGCCTTCTATACCGTTGCCAACGTTCCTTACGGCTCCCTGCTCGGATTGATCTCCAACGACGTCAAGGACAGAGCCTCTCTGTCGGCATGGCGTTCCATTGGTTCGATCTTCGGCAACATGCTCCCCATGGTTATTCTTCCCTTTATCATCTATGACAGTGAAAACAACCTCATCGGTGAGCGTGTGTTCATCGCCGCTCTGATCATGGGTGTTCTGGGCTTTATCTGCTTCCAGTTTATGATCCGCAATACCGAGATCCGCGAGGAGCAGGAGATCGTTCTCAACGAGGAAAAGCCCAAGTTCAACGTATTCAAGGCGTTCCTCAACTTCATGAAGAACCGTGCCGCTGTGGGTGCTACCATTGCCGCGATGGGTATGTTTATCGGTATGCAGGGCGCGGCGACTGCCGTAACGGTCGTTTTCCAGTCCTACTTTAAGAACGTACAGATCTCGGGCGTCGTTCAGCTCTTCGCTATGATCCCGATCGTATGCTTCACACCTCTGGCAAGAAAGATGGTAGCAAAGTACGGCAAGAAGGAGCTGGCGACCTTTGGTTCGATCTGCTCTCTCGTGGCTGCCGGCGCTCTCTTTATCGTTACCCCCAACAACACCGCCGTGGATCTGATCATCTACGTAGTCGGTCAGCTGGTCTATTCTCTGGGCTTGGGTATTTACTCCACCGTGTCCTGGGCAATGATGGGCGATGCCATCGACTACAACGAGTGGAAGACGGGCAACCGTGAGGAGGGAACCGTATATTCGCTTCATTCCTTCTTCCGTAAGCTGGCGCAGGGCGTTGGCCCCGCTTTGATCCTGGTCGTCATGGTGGCACTTGGCTACGTAGGCGCGGACGAGGGCAATCAGGCGTGGGAGGTAGCCGTACGCATGCGGTATCTCGTAGCCGGAACTTATCTGTTCTCCGCGGTTCTGCAGTTTATCGGTCTGGGACTTGTCTATAATATTGACAAGAAGACCTTGGCAAAGATGAGCGCAGATCTTGGCCGCGACGTAGAGGGAGACGATGTGATCGTTCTCTCCACGGCGGAGGACAACGACAATCTTGTAGGCTGATTTTCTTCCGATAGGTGTCCGACTCAAGAGATCGGACACCTATTTTGGAGAGCTTGTAATTTTATTTTTTAGGAGAGATGATTGTGAGAAACGTATTAAATCTGAATAAGGATTGGCTATTTGTAAAGGATTCCGCGGAGATCGGCGCCAAGGAGGGCGTACGGGTAGATCTGCCCCATACATGGAACTCCCCCGACGGCTATGACGGCGGAAACGACTATTTTCGCGGCTCTTGTCTTTATGTCAAGACACTGAATAAGGCGGAGCTTCCCGAGGCGGACGAGTATTATCTGGAATTTCGCGGAGCGAATTCCTCTGCCGACGTTTACACGAACGGCAAGAAGCTCGCGCATCACGAGGGCGGATATTCCACGTGGAGAGTAAATCTGACCGCCGAGCTGACCGAAACCACCGAGATCGCCGTTGTGGTGGATAACGCCGCAAACGAGACGGTGTATCCCCAGATGGCGGATTTCACCTTCTATGGCGGTCTGTACCGCGATGTAAATCTGATCGCGGTGAACAAGGCGCATTTCGATCTGGACTACTACGGCGGAAGCGGACTGAAGATCACCCCCGCGGTCGACGGCAAGAACGCCACCGTGGAGGTAGAGGTCTACGCGGGAGAGCTGTCCGAGGGGCAGGCGTTCGCCTATGCCATCTATGATCACGAGGAAAAGGAGCTTCAGAAGATCACCACCACCGAGAAGAAGGTGACCTTTACCATCGAGAACGTCCATCTGTGGCACGGACGGAAGGATCCTTATCTCTACTGCTGTGAGGTGGAGCTCGTCGAGGGCGAGACGGTTCTGGATAACGTGTGCAGCCGCTTCGGCTGCCGCAGCTTCCGTATCGATCCCGATCGCGGATTTATCCTCAACGGCGAGGAATATCCCCTGCGAGGCGTTTCCCGCCATCAGGACAGATGGGGCGTGGGCAACGCGCTCCTGCCGGAGCACCACAGAGAGGATATGGACCTGATCTGCGAGGTGGGAGCCACCACCATTCGTCTGGCGCACTATCAGCACGATCAATACTTCTATGACCTGTGCGATGAGCGGGGTCTTGTGATCTGGGCGGAGATCCCCTATATCTCCAAGCATATGCCCGGCGGCAGAGAGAACACCGTCTCCCAGATGAAGGAGCTGGTGACGCAGAACTACAACCACCCCTCTATCGTGGTATGGGGACTGTCCAACGAGATCTCCATCGGCGGCTCCGACGAGGATCTGCTGGAGAATCATCGGATCCTGAACGATCTGGTTCACGAGATGGACAAGACTCGCCTTACCACCATCGCGGCGGTTTCTATGTGCAAGATGGACGATCCGTACCTTCAGATCCCCGACGTGGTCTCCTACAACCACTATTTCGGATGGTACGGCGGCGATACGTCTATGAACGGACCTTGGTTCGATAAATTCCACCAGACTCATCCTACCATTCCGATCGGTTGCTCCGAGTACGGCTGTGAGGCGCTGAACTGGCATACCTCCGAGCCCAAGCAGGGAGATTACACCGAGGAATATCAGGCGTACTACCATGAGGAGCTGATCCGTCAGCTGTTTACCCGCAAATATATGTGGGCGACTCACGTATGGAATATGTTTGATTTCGGCGCTGACGCCAGAGCCGAGGGCGGCGAGAACGGACAGAACCACAAGGGCCTTGTGACCATGGACAGAAAATACAAGAAGGACGCCTTCTACGCTTACAAGGCGTGGCTGGTATCCCCCGAGGTCGATCCCTTCGTTCATCTGTGCGGCAAGAGATATATCGACCGCGTAGAGGACGTGACCAAGGTTACCGTCTACTCCAACCTGCCCGAGGTTGAGCTGTTCGTAAACGGCGAGAGTCTGGGCAAGAAGACCGCAGAGGATCATTTCTTCTATTTTGACGTTCCCAACGTAGGCGAGAGCCGGATCGTTGCCAAGGCGGGGGATTGCTCCGATGAGGGCGTGATCCGCAAGGTCGCGGAGCGGAACATGGATTACGTGCTGGTGGAAAAGGGCGCTGTTCTCAACTGGTTTGACGTTACCGCGCCTGCGGGAAGATATTCCCTCAATGATACCATTGGCGACATTATGAAGTCCAAGAGAGGAAAGCTGTGGTTCGTGTCCCTTGGTCTGAAGCTGAAAAAGAAGATGGACGCGGGGAAGAAGGGATCCAAGGAGGAGAAGAAGTCGGGAGGCTTCGACGTGGATCTGTCCGCGGGCGGCGGCTTGATGGAAATGATGGGTGGATTCACCGTCCTCCGTCTGACGAGCATGGTGGGCATGATGAATATCTCCTTTACCAAGGAGGAGCTGCTCAAGCTGAATAAGAAGCTCAATAAGATCAAGAAGCCCAAGGACGTAAAGTAAAAAGCAAAAGGAAAAAACGGAGACCATGGAAACATGGTCGGGAAGTCGGATCGTAGCCAT
>JAZNVA010000247.1:0-2645 GCA_045592565.1 Eubacteriales bacterium
CGTCGGGATAATCATACACGATGGCGATTCGACGGGATATTCCGCGTACGATCTTATGGATCTCTTCTTTATCGATGGAATCAGGGGTACGGTTCAGAACGATCATTTCCGCATCCCTCAACTTGTCAACGGTAAGCTGACGCATATTGTTGTTATAGCTGACGAAGGTATTTGCATCGGCAAACATCATGTTCTGATAGATCGCCCAGCTGGACGGCATCGCGTTATACAGAGATTGAAGTGCCCACATTCCGTTATATTCAATAATCACGCGGTCAGTACGGCTTGTTCTGGTGATTTCTTCCAGATTTTCTTTTGTCAGCCAAGCCTCGTCCTCAATGATCTGAATTCTAACGTTTTGTCCCCAAAACTGTGACGGATCCAATTCCTCGATTCCTTCCTCACAAAGAAGAACCAAAGTCTTTTCTCCGCTATTGAAATTCTGGTCATTCAAGGATTCCTGAATGATCGAGGTCTTTCCGCCTTCTAAAAATCCTGTAAACAGATACACGGGTAATTTCATGGGATCACTCCTTTATCGCGCCCAAAAAGAGGTTTTCCAGTGCTTCTGTGTCTAATTGTGAACCAATCACACACAGCTTTCCGATGTGAGCGGCGCTTCCCTTTCTTACGTCTGCTTCCTCCGGAACGTAGTCAAAATGGAGCCATTCGCCTTCCCCGTTCTGTACAATGCCCTTCGCGCGAAGAACCAAGCCGTAAACGTCACTGTCTTCCAATGCGTGTAAAACACGGGTAATCGCCTCAGCATCATATTTATGCAATGTTTCCATGCCCCACGAGGTAAATACTTCATCTGCATGGTGATGATCGTGATGATGGTGCTCATGACCACAATCGCAGTGCTCGTGATGATCATGGTGATGGTGTTCGTGTTCGCAATGCTCATGATGCTCATGATGATCATGATGATCATGATGTTCGTGTTCACAATGCTCGCGATGATGTCCGTGCTCATGGTGTTCATGATGATGCTCGTGATGATGACCGCATACGGGACAAGCGGCTTCTGCCATCATTTCATCCAGCTCGTTTTTGATGGAAGATTTGGACTCCATGGCACTCAGCAAGGTGTGAATATCCAGCTGTGTCGCAGGTGTTGTCACGACCACCGCATGGTCATTGTGAAGGCGAACCAAGGAAAGCGCTTCCTGCAGCTTATGCTCGGTGGTTTTGTCTGTATGACTGAATACAATACATCCCGCGTGGACGATCTGATCGTTGAAAAACTCACCAAAATTCTTCATATACATTTTGCACTTGTTCACGTCAACGACGACGGTTGCGCTGTTCAGCGTTGCATCCTCCAGCTCTGCGGCCAAAACCGCCTTGGTTACATCGCTGAGCTTACCAACTCCCGAAGGCTCGATGAGAATACGGTCGGGCTGATAGTCAGAGATCACCTGCTTGAGAGCCTTGCTGAAATCACCAACCAAAGAGCAACAAATACACCCCGAATTCATCTCTGCGATCTGAACGCCGCTGTCCTGCAAAAATCCGCCGTCAATACCGATCTCGCCAAACTCATTTTCGATGAGTACCAATTTTTCGCCGACATACGCTTCATGAATCAAGCGATTGATGAGCGTTGTTTTTCCTGCTCCCAAAAAGCCGGAAATGATATCAATTTTGGTCATTATTCTTTACCTCATAAAACTGATTTATTGATGAAACAGAGGTTGCCAAGGCAACCTCTGTATTTATTGTCTTATGCTTTGTTAACAGAACCGAACAGCTCCATTTTTTCTTTTACGGTTGCCTTGATTGCCTCAACGCCGGGAGCAAGAATCTTTCTGGGGTCAAAGCCCTTTCCGGCCAGATCCTTTCCGTCCTCGATATACTGACGGGTAGCAGCGGCAAATGCCAGCTGACACTCGGTATTTACGTTGATCTTCGCAACGCCGAGAGAGATCGCTTTCTTGATCATATCGGAAGGAATACCCGTTCCGCCGTGAAGAACCAGAGGCATATCCCCCGTTTTCTGCTGGATCGCGTCCAAGGTCTCAAAGGAAAGGCCTGCCCAGTTTTCGGGGTACTTTCCGTGAATATTTCCGATACCTGCAGCCAGCATGGTAATACCCAGATCGGCAATCATCTTGCACTCGTCAGGATCTGCGCACTCACCGGCACCGACAACGCCATCCTCTTCACCGCCAATGGCACCAACCTCTGCCTCCAGAGAAAGTCCCTTTTCATTACATACCTGAACAAGCTCGGTGGTCTTAGCGACATTTTCGTCGATGGGATAATGAGATCCGTCAAACATAACAGAGGAAAATCCCGCCTCGATACACTTGTAGCATGCCTCGTAAGATCCATGATCCAGGTGAAGCGCCACGGGAACCGTGATCTTCAGCTCTTCCAGCATTCCATTTACCATACCAACGATGGTTTTGTATCCTGCCATGTATTTGCCCGCTCCCTCGGATACTCCGAGAATAACGGGAGAATTCATCTCCTGAGCGGTGAGCAGAATTGCCTTGGTCCACTCCAGATTGTTAATGTTGAACTGACCGACGGCATAGTGACCGTCACGCGCCTTTTGCATCATTTCTGCAGCCGAAACCAACATAATACGAACCTCCGTTAATTAAATTCACGTTCTTTATTATACTCACATTTCCGAA
>JAZNVA010000248.1:0-10841 GCA_045592565.1 Eubacteriales bacterium
AAGGAGAGAAAAATGAATTATTACAAGATAAAGAAGGTTGAGTCGCAGATCGATTGGAGAGCGGTTGACTGCTTGGAAATGGGCTGTCGCTATTTGGACACTCCCGCGGAGATCCGCGCCTTTGCCCAGATCTGTTATAACGAAGAAGGGATTCAGGTTCATCTTTGGTCGGAAAACGACGATGTCAGGGCAGTAGAGAAGGGCCCCTTGGGCGCCCCCTATGAGGACAGCTGTCTGGAGTTCTTTTTTGCTCCCATGGAGGGCGATATCCGTTATTTTAACATTGAATTTAACTCCAATCTCTGTTTGTATCTCGGACTTGGTCGGTGCATGGAGGATCATACCCGTTTCATTCACGAGGCGGAGGGTGTTGAGCTTCTTTCTCCCAAGGCGTCTCTTACCGAGACGGGGTGGGAGATCCATTATACTGTGCCCTACAAATTTATTCGCCGATTCTTTCCCGATTTCGAGATCACCGCTGGCAAGAGGATCCGTGCCAATTGCTTCAAGTGCGCCGATCTCACCACGCCCGCAAATTATCTCTCTTGGAATCCCGTGGAGCCCGAGCCCTTTTCCTTCCACAAGCCCGAATGCTTCGGCTTAATGGAATTTGAAGCGTAAAGGACTCGCCTTACTTTTCTTTTGAAAAAGAAAAGTAAGCAAAAGAAAACTGACTGTGGGTAGGGTTTGTCTATTCTCGGCGTAGACACTCGCACGGCATCGGATTAAAAAAAGAAAAGTAAGCAAAAGAAAACTGACTGTGGGCAAGGTCTATGCTTTCTTGGCATAGATACTTGTACAAGATAGAACTATAAAGGAAATAAAATCGAGGGGCTTTGAAAAAGCCCCTCGATTGGTCTTATGAGATCGTATCAGTGATAAGTCGGCGAAATGTTGGTTGCGGTTGCGGACGTTCCATTCGCTCCGTTGGCGCCATCCTTACCGATAAGGAATTTGTCTCCGCCCTCACCGCCTTGGCCGCCGAGTCCGCCTGCCAAAACGATGGATTTTGCCTCGAAGCCTTCAGCGGCGTAAACGTCGATGGAGCTTGCCTCGATCGCCTGCGCTCCGTTACCGCCGTTTCCACCGTCTCCGCCCCCTTGAGGAGAGGGAGCCGCATCCATTCCGTAGCCGCCTCTTCCGCCGTCGCCGCCCTTGATCTCAACGCTCTCTGCCGCGACAAGCAGGCGAACCGCTCCTCCCGATTGAATGGCAAGCTCACCGTTTCCGCCTTTTTCTCCGTTCATGGAGAAATTGGACAGGATTCCTGCATTGGTTCCCGCATCACCTGTTCTGGCAATAATGCCGCAGCTGGTGCCGTAGAAGCAAACAGATACCTGATGTGTGCCGGTAGCGCGGATCAGGGGTGCCTTTTCGGTGCTTGTAAGTGTTACGTTGATCAGGTCAATGGTTACGTCCTTTTCATGGGCGGGATCGATCTCGAAGCTAATGTTGTATCTGGCTCCGGCAGTTCCGACCAATCTGATATGCTGTGCGTCGGGCGCAATGGTCAGAGTGCGATGCTCGGAGGGGTTCGAGATATCCACGCACTTATCCAAGAGGATCAGCGCATCGGTTTTTCCCTCATATGCCATGAAATCATTTCTGGTCGCAATGCTGTGGAGGGTGACGTGACAGGTCTCGCAAACGTGATTCTCCAGATCAAAGGTGTGTCCGAGGATCGGGATAATCTGTTGCTCCACGATTGCCGTCTTGCATACGGAGCATTCCACGCCTTCCGTCTTACCTACCGTGTCGCAGGTCGGTTCCGTGGCGGCAAGGGTTTCCTCAACGTGAGCAAGCATAGGGAGCGCGTTGCTTTCCTTTTCCCCGCAGGAGCAGGTTCGCTCTTCCAATCCCTCCAGCAGACAGGTAGCCTCTCTGACGGTCTTCCATTCGCCGAACTTATGCGTATGTCCGCAGGCGGTGAGTGCCAGTAAACCGAGAAGCAAAAGCGAGCAAATCAGCAAAGAAGTTCGAATTGCTTTTGACATGATCATTCTCCTTTAAGATAAAATTTGAAGTGAAACCATAAAAACTATTTTCATTATACCATATGATATTGACGTTGTAAACCTTTTTCAGAAAATAAAATTTGGTAAGATAACAGATTTTAGGCGGATTTCTATTTACATTCCTGCTTCCGTGTGATATAATAATGCGGAAAAGATCGGACACGACCCCAAGGAAGGATGAGAGGTTTTTTTAATGATGGAGAACAGTACAAAGAAGAGATGGTTCATTCTTGCCGTCGGAGTTATTACCATGCTTTTTGCGGGGATTCTTTATGCATGGTCGATTTTAAAGATTCCGTTTCGGGATGAGGTTGGATTCACCTCGGGTCAGCTTGCTCTCAGTTATACGATGACGATGTGCTTCTTTTGTATCGGCGGATTTTTGTCGGGGCAGGTCATTCGTCGCATCGGAACTCGCCCGACGATCCTCATGGCGGGAGTACTTGCGGGGGCGGGAATCGCTCTTGCGGGGTTGATTGCTCCCATTGCGCCCATTTGGCTGTTTGTCAGCTATTCCTTCCTCGCGGGACTGGGGATCGGCATGGCGTATATCGCCATTATTTCCACGGTGAATGCTTATTTCCCCGATCGGAAGGGGTTATCCTCGGGCGTTCTGATGATGGGCTTTGGGGCAAGCACCCTGATTCTGGGAAAGGTTGCCTCGCGTTTATTCACAAGCTCCCTTGGATGGAAAAATACATACGTGGTGATCGGTGTTGTGATCGGTATTGTTCTGATGATCTCCGCGATATTTATTACGCCCCCCGCTCCCGACGCGGTTTTTCCCGTGGCAAAACGGAAAGCATCGGCGCGGGAGGAGAACTTTGAGGAACGGGACTACACTCCCTCCGAGATGGTTCGTCGGTTTACCTTCTGGAGAGCGTTTCTGGCGCTGGTTTGTTTTACCGCAGTTGGAAGCTCGGTGATCAGCTTTGCCAACGATTTGGCGCTTTCCGTGGGCGCTACGGCGGATTTTGCGGCTACGCTTGTCGGTGTACTTGCCGTTTGCAACGGGCTGGGCAGAATTCTTACGGGCGCGGTTTTTGATACGTTGGGACGCCGCTTTACCATGATCGGCGCCACGGTTCTGACCACTCTTGCCGCCACGGTCACCCTGATCTCGGTCATGCTTTCCTCGCTTCCTCTCTGTGTTGCGGGCTTATGCCTGACGGGACTTTCCTACGGAACCTCTCCCACGGTATCATCGGCGTTTACTCTTGCCTTTTACGGCAAGAAGCATTTTGCTTCCAATCTGAGCATCAGCAATTTCAACCTGATGGGCGCGTCCTTTATCGCTACCGCATGCGCCGCACTGCAGACCGCAAGCGGCGGGTACGTGATCCCGTTTGTTCTGCTGCTGGGCTTGTCCGTCGCTTCCATTCTGTTGAATTTGAGTGTGAAAAGACCTTGAAAAAGAAACTGATCTGAACGGCTTCGAAGGAGATCTCATATGAGCAAAATTTCCATTATTGTTCCTTGCTATAACGAGCAGGAGGCACTTCCCATTTTTTGCGAGGAAACCACCAAGGTTCTCTCGTCCATGGCGCACGACTACGAGCTTCTTTTGGTGAACGACGGCTCCAAGGACGGTACCCTTGCGGTAATGAAAGCGCTGGCGGCAAAGGACGAGCATATCAAATATCTTTCCTTTTCCAGAAATTTCGGAAAGGAATCGGCAATGTACGCGGGCTTTTGCAATGCGGACGGCGACTATGTAGCCGTCATGGACGCCGATATGCAGGATCCCCCCTCGCTTCTTCCTGAAATGATGGCGATCCTGGAGCAGGGGGAATACGACAGTGTGGCGACTCGCCGTGTGACACGGGAGGGAGAGCCGAAGATCCGAAGCTTTTTTGCCCGAATGTTCTACAAGATCATCAACAAGATCTCCGACGCGGACATTGTGGACGGCGCGCGGGATTTCCGCCTGATGAAGCGGGAAATGGTGGACGCTATCGTGGAAATGAGTGAATACAACCGTTTCTCCAAGGGTATTTTCGGTTGGATCGGTTACAAGACCTACTGGTTACCCTATCAGAACGTGGAACGTGTGGCAGGGGAGACCAAGTGGAGCTTTTGGGGGCTTCTGAAATACTCCATCGACGGGATCGTGAATTTCTCCCGCACTCCTCTGAGCATTTCCTCGGGGCTGGGGATCATCATGACCGCGCTATCCTTTGTGGCTCTGGTATTTATCGTACTCCGTCAGCTGATCTTTGGCGATCCTGTGGACGGCTGGGCTTCCACGGTTTGTATCGTGATCTTTGTGGGCGGGATCCAGCTGTTCTGCCTCGGTATCATGGGACAGTACGTTGCCAAGACCTACATGGAGACCAAGCGCCGCCCTCACTATATCGTGGCGGAGAGCAATCGGGATGACGTGAAGAAAATCAAGTGAAATCAAAAATATGATAAAAAGCGACGACGGATTTCCGTCGGCTTTTTATGTGTCTGCTTGAATAATAATCAAATTTTTCTGCAGCTTCCGGGCATACTTTATGGTGGAGCGGGAGCCTTTGGATTTACCGTCCCAAATCACCAGAACCGCATCGGCGAGATCTACCATTTGCTTGTTTCTGAAAATCGGAGCGGCTTTTCCGTACAGATCATAACGGGGACGAATGATCAGCTTGGAAATTTTATACTGATCCGCGTATTCCTCTGCTAAGGTGTCGATTCCGACGGCGCCTCCGGTGATAATGAGATCAGTGTCTTGCGGAATGTGCGGAGTAAGGTCAAAGCTTTGAATGGATCTTGATCCGGCGATCATTATCTTCATATATTCGGTCCTTTCACGATGCGAATTGTCTTGTTTACATTTTTATTATATCGCAACATTTTTTGAAAGTCAACTATATTAGTTTAAAAAACAACCAAAATAATACAAAATTTGAGTAAACTAATTTTGTATAGGAGGTGCGGATATGGTTGATTTTGGAGGCAAATTAAAAAAGCTCCGTTTGCAAGAGGGATATACCCAAAAGCAGTTGGCGGATAAGCTTGGCGTAACGAAATCCGTAGTAAGCTATTACGAGCTTCAGGAACGGTACCCGTCCCCTGAGGTTTTGATGAGATTGGCTCGTATTTTTCATGTATCTTCGGATTATTTATTGGGGCTGGAGCGAAAAGAAACGGTGGATTTGGACGGGCTTGACGAGGAAGATATTATTGCTGTCAAGCGAATGATCGGCGCGTTAAGAAATAAAAAAGGCAAGAAATGACGTTTGTTTACAGCGAATGGGAGACGCGATGATTCGATTGACCTTAGACCGATATCTGGATAGCCGCGGAATTACACGGTACGAGCTGGCAAAGAGAACGGGAATTCGATTTCACATTGTTGACAAATATTATAAAAATGCCGTGGTACGGTATGACAGCGATCTATTGGCAAGATTTTGCCAAGCGTTGGACTGTGATATATCGGATTTGATTGAATACGTGAAATAAGAAGGGCGCCGACGGATTTCCGTCGGCGCCTCCATTTTTTATTTATTCGATGCTTCCAATTCTTTTTTCTCGTTCAATTCCTTGATCGCCTGATGACGGGCGCTTGTTTTGTGCTCGGGCTTGATCTCTCCTGCCTTGGTCAGAGCGATCTTGGTGAGCAGAGGTCCGACCAGCTCATAGATCAGAACGGCAAACAGAGTGATCTGGGCAACGATCGCGCCTTCCGCACCAAGTGCTTGTGCCTTGATCGCCATACCCAGCGCAACACCTGCCTGGGGAAGCAGGGTAACGCCCAGATACTTGACGATCATGGGATCGCATTTTACCGCCTTGGAGCTGAGCAACGCGCCCGAGTATTTACCCAAGGAGCGAGCAATGATATAAACGATGCCGATGACGACGATAGCAAGGTTGGTGAAGAGGGACAGCTCCAGCTCCGCGCCGCTGAGGACGAAGAACAGAATAAACAGGGGAGCAGTCCAACGGTCCACACGGTCCATCAGCTCCTCGGACACGTCGCAGAAGTTGCAGAACATGGTTCCCAGCATCATGCAGACCAGCAAAGAGGAGAAGCCGATATGGACACCGCCTACGGTAAATTTCATCATGGACAGCGCCACGGTGAGGAACACGAAGGTGACCGACATGGAAAGACGCTTGGAGCGGGAATGGAAGAACCGCTCAAAGAAGGTAAAGAGCAGACCCATAACCAGACCCAGAAGCAGGGAAAGGATGACCTCCAGCATCGGCTCAACCAGAACCGATACGACGCTGATGCCGCCGTCGGAGAGCATTGCCTTGGCAACGCCGAAGGAGGTGGCGAACAGCACAAGGCCGACCGCGTCGTCCAATGCCACGATGGGGAGCAAGATATCAGTCAGGGGACCTTTTGCTTTATACTGACGAACGACCATCAGGGTTGCCGCAGGAGCGGTCGCCGAGGCTACGGCGCCCAATACGATTGCGGCGGGAAGGGAAAGCTTATCGGGCATCAGGAAGTGCAATCCGATGAGGATACCATCCACCAAGAGGGTGGTGAATACTGCCTGAAAAATCCCGATGACCATTGCCTGCTTGCCCGTTTGCTTCAGCTGGGAGAGGCGGAACTCGTTGCCGATGGAGAAGGCGATAAAGCCCAGCGCGACGTCGCAGAGCAGAGAGTAGCTCTTCACGTCAGCCATGGCATTAAAGCCGAGTCCCTGTACGCCCAGTGCGCCCAAGCAGTAAGGGCCGATGAGAATACCCGCCACCAGATACGCGGTAACGGCGGGGAGCTTGAGCACCTTTGCCAGACGTGACAGCATCAGTCCCACAAACAGCGCCACCGACAGATGTAACAGAACTTGCATAAAAACCTCCGAAGATATCTTCATATTGTATGTATATGCTGAATTGACAAACCACCATGAGATTATAACACGAAGTGGGAGGAATGTCAAGAAGAAAATGAAAAATCTTTTCCGAGTATTGCGGAGAAGAAAGGGACGATTTTTTGTCTTGACTTTTCCGCTGAAATGTTGTATAATGAGAGCGCAAAAATGATCTTTTTTCCAGTTTGGAAGAACGGAGTATTATGATCGAAAAAATACAACAGGAAATGGAGATGAACCGATCCTTTCGGGAGGCGGAGACCGCGGCGGACCGACTGCTTTGCCTTGCGCTGGACGTGGGTGAGGGAATGCTGAAAAACGGCGGAGAGATCAACCGTGTGGAGGAGACCGTTACTCGCATTTGTTATGCATATGGTGCGATTCACACCGAGGTGTTCAGTATTCCGTCGGTTATTATCGCGGCGGTTCGCATGGCGGACGGTTCGTATTCCTCTCAGGTGCGGCGAATCAAAAGTTCCTCTAACGATCTGTATCGGTTGGAGCAATTTAACGAGATCTCTCGTTGGGCGTGTCGGGATAAGCCGCCCCTTGAAAAATTTGACGAAAGAATTCGTCTGGTGAAGCAGAAAAAAGGCATTCCCACTTGGCTGCGGTGCCTTGGCGCTGCCATGGCAGCGGGGGCTTTTGCCGTATTCTTTGGCGGCACGTGGCAGGACGGCGTAATGGCGGCGATGATCGGCGCGTTGGTGTTCCTGGTGGACTGTATTCCCGTCAAGCAATTCAACGGTCTGGCAAAAACGCTGGTGCAATCTCTGCTTGCGGGTATTCTTGCCATTTTCTCGGTATACGCGGGGCTGGGACAGGATGCGGGAATGATCATGATCGGAACGATCATGCTTCTGGTCCCCGGACTTTCCTTTGGAACCGCGTTGAGGGATCTTCTTTGCGGTGATATTTTGGCGGGAACGCTGAAAACCGTTCAGTGTATTCTTGCGGCGATGATGATTGCGGGCGGATATCTTCTCGCCATGTTTATGATGAGGGGGGTGTTGTGATGAATGAGCTGCTGACATCTACCTTTTATATTCAGCTGATCACGTCTCTTTTTGGTTCGGCAGGCTTTGCGCTGATGTTTAAAATACGCGCCCGTTATTTACCATTCGCCATTTTGGGCGGAGGGCTGACCTACGCGGCGTATTATTTTGCGGGAGCGCTGAGCTCCTCCGTGTTTGCCGCCGCATTTGTAAGCTCCGCAGTTTCCGCGATCTTCTCAGAGCTTTGCGCAAGAATCAAGCGAGCTCCCGCACTGATCTTTCTGGTCCCCTGCGCCATTCCCATTGTTCCCGGCGGAAGCCTTTACCGTATGATGCTGAATCTGATCTCCCAAACCTACAATGTCGCATGGTTCTACCTCGTAGAGACTCTGAAGGTGGGGATCGGAATCGCGGGAGGTATCGTGACCGTTTCTCTTTGCTTTAGCTTGAGCACGGGAATCCGAAATTATTTTCGGATGCGTCGGACAGAGAACACGCTGGAAGATATTTAAAGACAAAAGGCTGTTGATTGTTCAACAGCCTTTTTTATCTTCTTTTTATTCTTCCTCGCCGCTGAAGCAGTAGGTGCAGAGCTTTTCTGCGGGAATCCCTACCGATTCGATCATGTCATCCAGACGGTGGTACCGCAGGGTAGTGAAGTGCATCTTCTTGCAGATCAGGTCGATCATCTTTTCGTATTTTTCGCCCGTGGGATCTACGTATTCCCGAATGGTCTGAGCGTCGGGCTCCTTGCCCTCCAGCTCCGCGATCACCCGACGGGTGATCAGCTCCATTTCCGAGGAGGAGCGGGAGAAACTCAGATATTTACATCCGTAGAACAGGGGAGGACAGCCTACGCGGATATGAACCTCCCGCGCGCCGCTCTGGTATAAGAAATCCGTTGTTTCCTTCAGCTGTGTGCCGCGTACGATGGAGTCGTCGATCAGCAGCAGACTCTTACCGTCGATCAGATCCTGAATGGGAAGGAGCTTCATCTTGGCGATCAGATTGCGCTTGCTCTGATGTGTGGGCATAAAGGAACGGGGCCACGTGGGCGTGTATTTGACAAAGGGACGACCGTAGGGAATGCCCGATTCATTGGCATATCCGATGGCATGAGCGATGCCGGAGTCGGGGACACCTGCCACCAGATCGGGCTTGACGGTATCGCGGCGAGCCAGCAGGCGACCGCAGTTATACCGTACGGATTCCACGTTCTTTCCCTCGTAGGAGGAGGCGGGATAGCCGTAGTATGCCCAAAGGAAGGTGCAGATCTTCATCTGCGGATTGGGATCCACCAGCGTACGGATCCCATCGGCGGTCATAATGGCGATCTCGCCTGCGCCCAGCTCACGGTAATCGGTATAGCCCAGATTCAGGTATGCGTAGCTCTCAAAGCTGGCGCAAAAGCCGTCGGACTTTCTTCCCGTGACAATGGGGGTACGGCCCATGCGATCTCGAGCGGCGTATATGCCCAAAGGGGTGAGGATCAACATGCTCACCGAGCCCTCAATGATCTCCTGAGCATAACGGATACCCTCCACAAAGTTCTCCTTTTGATTGATAATGGCGGCAACCAGCTCGGTGGGGTTTACCTCACCGTTTCCCATTTCAAAGAAGTGGCAGTTGGGGCTGATAACCTCTTTTAGAATATGATCGGCGTTGTTGATCTTGCCAATGGTAGCAATGGCAAAGCTTCCGTGATGGGAGCGGATGAAGATCGGCTGAGCTTCATAGTCGGAAATACAGCCAATACCCAGCTTTCCCTGCATGGAATTGGACTCGGAGGAAAATTTGGTTCGGAAGGGGGCGTTTTCGATGCTGTGGATCGAACGGTCAAATCCCGTTTCCTCGCTCCAAACTGCCATACCTGCGCGTCTTGTGCCCAGATGGGAGTGATAATCCACGCCGTAAAACAGATCAAATACGCAATCCTCTTTCGATGCAACTCCGAAAAAACCGCTCATAGTAATACCTCGTCTAACTAATATGGAAAAGGGCAAAGCCCTCATAACCTGAAAGTATTATAACATAAAATGATAAAAATGAAAAGTATTCTATCAAAAAAACATAAAATTTTTTAAAAAGAATCATGAGGCGAAGGAAAAGAACAGAAAGAAGTGTTTTTTCTAAAAACGAAATAAAGAAAGCATAAAAATGAAATCGAAAATTTAGAAAACGGGCAAAAAATTCCGAAATCGGAAAAATAATTTAAAAAACACTTGACAATCGGAAAATATGGGTGTATAATTGTACCGTAATCTATGAAAATGCGAGGTGCGAAATGGCAACTGCGAAGAAAAATACCAAGGTAGAGTTGATCGTCTCTCCCGACAGTGACAAGGAATCCAAGGCAAAGGCGCTGAAAACGGCGATCGCCCAAATTGAAAAAAAGCACGGGGAAGGCTCGGTGATGCGCCTCGGTGAGAACAGCCGTATGGAGGTGCAGGCGGTCAGTACAGGATCGATCTCTCTGGATCTGGCGCTTGGAATCGGAGGCGTGCCGAGAGGACGCATCGTGGAGATCTTCGGTCCGGAATCCTCGGGTAAGACTACCGTCGCGCTTCATATAATCGCAGAGGTGCAAAAGGCGGGGGGCGAGGCGGCGTTCATCGACGCCGAGCACGCGTTGGATCCCGTTTATGCCAAGGCACTTGGTGTGGATATTGATAACCTTCTGGTATCTCAGCCCGATTGCGGCGAGGACGCACTGAATATTACCGAGCAGCTGGTTCGCTCTGGTGCTATTGATATCGTCGTGGTGGATTCCGTGGCGGCACTGGTTCCCCGTCAGGAGATCGAGGGCGACATGGGACAGGCGACCGTGGGTGTGCAGGCGAGACTGATGTCTCAGGCAATGAGAAAGCTGTCTGCCGTGATCTCCAAGAGCAATGCAGTGGTCATCTTTATCAATCAGCTGCGCGAGAAGGTGGGCGTGATGTATGGCAATCCCGAGACCACCACCGGTGGTCGCGCGCTGAAGTTAAGTCGGATCGTAGCCATGTCGTTCT
>JAZNVA010000249.1:0-1674 GCA_045592565.1 Eubacteriales bacterium
TGTAGGAACATTCTGCAATATACTCGAGGCTGTGCATATGGGTGTTGATTTCTTTGACTGCGTAATGCCCAGCCGAAACGCGAGACACGGAAATCTGTTTACATGGCATGGAAAAATGAACCTTCTCAACGAAAAGTACGCAAAAGATCCCCGTCCCTTTGATGAAAACTGCGGTTGTCCAGCTTGCAGAAACTACAGCCGCTCATACGTAAGACACCTTATTAAAGCAAAGGAATCTCTCGGAATGAGACTTGCTGTTGCGCATAATCTTTACTTTTATAATAATCTCACACGCGAGATAAGAAATGCCCTTGATGGCGGATATTTCGAAAGCTTTTACCAAAAATACAGAAATATTCTTGGAGAGAGAAGCCAAAGCTGACGAGAGGAGAGCCTCATGATCAAACAACAACTTTTGGAAGAATTGATTTCGGTGGCGATGTCTACGGGAGGCGATTTTGCCGAGGTCTATGCTCAGCATACCAGAGCCAATAGCCTGCAGTTCGTGGATAAAAAGATCGACCGCGTGGAGGACAGCGTGCTGTCGGGTGTGGGGATCCGCGTATTCCGCGATCAGAGAACGGTTTATGCTTCCACCTCGGATCTGACAAGAGCGGGACTTTTGCGTTGCGCGCGGTCTGCGGCGGATGCGATGGGAGAGGGAAACGCGCAAATTTCCATTTGCCTGAAGCCTCAAACGATTCTCGACCGTCATCCCGTTCAAGTGAATCCTTGTACGGCGGAATTATCGCACAAGATTAACGTATTGAAAACGTCTTGTCACGCGGCATTGGAGAGAAATGAGCAGATCGCGCAGGTGAAGGGAAATCTGCTGGGCGTCGATCATGAGATCCTTGTGGCGAATAGCGACGGGCTTTTGGCAAAAGACAGACATGTGAGAACGCGATTGATCGTTAATGCGGTGGCATCTGCCAACGGGGAGAATCAATCGGGCGGTTGCGCGCCGGGACGCGGAATGGGCATGGAAATGTTCGAGCAGATCGATCCTACCGAGGTAGGGGTACACGCGGCGGATATGGCGCTGACCAATCTGCGCGCTGATTATTGCAAGGCGGGGCAGATGACGGTTGCCATTGAAAACGGATTTGGCGGCGTGATCTTCCACGAAGCCTGCGGACACTCTCTGGAGGCAACGCAGGTAGGGGTTGGAATGTCTGAAATGTGCGGAAAGCTCGGTCAGACCATTGCCAACGAGAAGGTGACCGCGATCGATGACGGAACCATTGCGGGCGCTTGGGGCTCGGTCAACATGGATGACGAAGGAAATCCCACTCAAAGAAACGTGCTGATTGAAAAGGGAGTCCTGAAGAAGTATATGGTAGATCGCCTTGGTTCTCGCCGTATGGGAATGCCCATGACGGGAAACAGCCGACGGGAGGGATATACCTATGAGCCGACGTCCCGCATGACCAATACCTTTATTGATAACGGTCCCGATAAAAACGAAGATATCATTGCGTCCATTGAATTTGGTCTGTATGCCAAGGAAATGGGCGGTGGTTCGGTCAACCCCCTGACGGGCGCGTTTAATTTCTCGGTCAGAGAGGGATATATGATCCGAAACGGAAAGATCTGTGAGCCCGTACGCGGCGCGTCCTTGATCGGAACGGGATCCCAGATCCTACAGGATATCGATATGGTCGGACAGAATCT
>JAZNVA010000250.1:0-3223 GCA_045592565.1 Eubacteriales bacterium
CTCGCTTCGGCAAGGCGCACCCGTCTTGATAAAGGGGGCGTTCATGGCAACGGCGATATCGGCGATGGTGGTATCCTCGGTTTCCCCCGAACGGTGTGAAAGAATGAAACGGTAGCCTGCGTCCTTGGCAAGGTGGATGACGTCCAAGGTTTCACTGAGCGTTCCAATCTGATTGGGCTTGATGAGAATGGCATTGGCGGCTTTTTGCTCGATCCCCTGGCGTAGCCGTTCTGTATTGGTGACAAAAAGGTCGTCTCCTACCAGCATGATCCGTTTGCCCAACGCCTCGGTCAGCCTGCGCCACCCCTCCATATCCCGCTGATCCAGACCGTCCTCAATGGATAGGATCATGGGATAGCGGTCGCAAAGTTTTACCCAATAGTCGATCAGCTCCTGACGGTTATAGGGAATCTCTCTCTTGGGAAGCACATATCGACCTTCACTTTCGTACCATTCCGATGCGGCGGCATCCAATGCGATCCCGACCTCCTCCGTCGTATATCCCGCCTCCCGAATTGCCTCGCAGATCAGCTCGATCGCCTGCTCATCACTTTCCAAATCGGGGGCGTATCCGCCCTCGTCACCTACAGTGGTCGTATAGCCCTTTCCTCGAAGAAGCTTGCCGAGGGCGTGATAGATCTCACTTCCCGCGCGGAGCGCGTCGGAGAAGCGCCTGAAGCCGAAGGGAACGATCATAAATTCCTGAATCTCTACATTGTTGGAGGCATGGGCGCCTCCGTTGAGAATATTCATCATGGGTGTGGGAAGACGGTAGGCGTCCACTCCGCCCAGATAGCGGTAAAGGGGAATGTGATACCAGTTTGCCGCGGCGCGGGCGGAAGCCAAAGAGACCGCAAGGATCGCGTTGGCGCCAAGCTCACTTTTATTATCAGTTCCGTCCAGACGAAGCAAAACGTGATCCAGCTCCGTCTGCTCCGCTGCGCTGATTCCCGAAATGGCGGGAGAGATGATACGGCTGATGGCGCAAACTGCCTCGGTGACGCCCTTGCCCCCGAAGCGCTCCCGATCTCCGTCTCGCTTTTCGTGCGCCTCGTAAATGCCCGTTGACGCTCCCGACGGCACACTTGCCACACCTACAGTCCCGTCCGCCAAAAAGACCGATGCTTCCACGGTGGGATTGCCGCGGGAATCCAGAATTTCTCTGGCGCATGCCTTCATGATCTGAGGTTTATTCATGTGAGATACCTTCCTTTATGGATTCATTTTACTTGTAGTATTTCCCCATAGAGGAAATAATATGCTTCAAAGTAGCTTTGTCTGTATGATATCGACCATGTGTTCCGAATACGGGGGAAAAAGAAACCGCTTTTTCCTATGCCGCATATATTGAATATGGATACCCTTTGGGTAATTTTCAGAAAATGGGGATAGAACATGATTATTTACACAGTAAAGAGCGGAGACACGCTCTACGGAATCGGAAAACGGTACGGTCTCTCTCCACAGCTGATCGCCAGAGACAACGCCATTCCTTTGCAAGGGGGCTTGACGGTAGGACAGGTGCTGGTGCTTCTCCAACCAAGAACGGTCTATACGGTGGTTGAGGGAGATACGCTGTACAGTGTTGCTCAAAAATTTGGTGTTAGCGTGGGAGAGCTTTGGAGGAACAATCCCTTTTTGGACGGAAAAACTATCCTGCAGGCGGGGCAGATTCTGACCATCGTTCCCGAGGAGACCGCCACGGATCGGGAGTTTTCCACCAACGCGTATGTATATGAAACCGTGAATCGGGATCTCTTGCGAAAAATGCTTCCTTACTTAACGTATCTGACGATCTTTTCCTATAACGTGGAGGAGGACGGGGAACTGATCGCCCCCGATGACGAGGAGCTGATCGAGCTGGCGCGGCAATATGGAACGGCGCCGATCATGCTGGTGGCGTCTCTCAACGAAAGAGGCGTCTTTTCCCCCGAATCAGCGGAGAGGATCCTGACGGACGGGGAGGTGCAAAGCACCCTTATTGAGGAGATCGCTACTACCCTTTCCCGCAAACGATACGCGGGGGTGGAGATCGATTTCGAGTACGTACCCGGTGAGCTCGCGGAGGAATACGTGGCATTTATCCGACGTTTGCGGGAGCGTCTGTCCCCCGCGGGATATCTTACTTTGGTGTCCTTAGCTCCCAAAACCTCCTCCGACCAGCAAGGGCTTCTGTATGAGGGGCACGATTATCGGGGCATGGGAGAGGCGGCTGACAAGATATTTTTGATGACTTATGAATGGGGATATGCCTTTGGACCTCCTATGGCGGTCTCACCGCTGAACAAGGTGACACAGGTGATCGACTATGGCGTCAGTCAGATTTCTCCCGAAAAGATTTTAATGGGCGTTCCCAATTATGGCTATGATTGGACGCTTCCGTTTGAACGGGGAAGCCGCGCGAGATCTCTTGGAAATGCGGAGGCTGTCCGCCTTGCAGGAGAGAAGCGAGCTTCCATTGAGTACGATGAGGAAGCCGAGGCTCCATATTTTCGCTATTTTGACCGAACCCCCGAGGGAGTGAAGGAGCATATCGTATGGTTTGAGGATGCACGCAGCATCTCTGCTATGCTGCAGGTAATGGAGCGCTTTGATCTGGACGGAATCGGTATTTGGAACGGAATGCGGGATTTTCCTCAGCTTTGGGCTGTGATCCATCAATTCGGAAAAATTCGTAAGGTATGGGGATGAAAAGAAATTTAACGGAATTTGCAATTGCAAAATCATGAAATTTTGCGAAAAAAAAGCTGATTTTGTGCTAAAATGTGAATTTCTTATATAAAAATCCTTCATTTTTGACCATAAAATATGTGAAATTGTTAACAAAGTGTAACCTTTGGAAAAAACCCCTTGAAAAAAGGAGAGAAATCGATTAAAATATAGAATGGGTAAAGTTGGATTTCTTGTGAAAGACAAATGCGGCAAAGCCCACGTTCCCTTTAAGCAGGGAAACTAAACTCGTAAAAAAATAAAAAATAATAAAGAGGAGAAAATCATGACCAACAACAAGTACGTTCTCGGCTGGATCGACGAGATGGCAGCCATGACACAGCCCGACAACATTGTTTGGATCGATGGCAGCGAGGAACAGGCAGAGGCTCTCCGCGCTGAGGCTTGTTCCACCGGCGAGATGATCAAGCTCAATCAGGAAAAGCTCCCCGGTTGTTACCTCCACCGCACCGCTGTTAACGACGTTGCGCGTGTTGAAGGCAGAACCTTTATC
>JAZNVA010000251.1:0-13370 GCA_045592565.1 Eubacteriales bacterium
GAACTGACGCGCGAGGTTGTGAGCATTTTTATTGAAAATATCTACGTTTACGAGGACGAACGCGTTGAGATCGTGATGAAATACAAGGATGAATACGAAACGGTGCTTGAATATATCCTCGGCAACCGAAAGATCGTTCCCGATACCGAGCTTGTCGCACTCAAGCAAGCGGTGTCGTTCTGAGGTGCGGTATGAGCAGAAAAAGCAGATATGAGTCTGTCATGCCAAGTCAATCGTCAACACGGTGGAAGATCGGTGCGTATATTCGCCTTTCGCGCGAGGACGAGGATATTCGTGGTGTGAACAGTGAGAGCGTGGAAACGCAGAGAAAAATCATAGATAGGCACGTCAAGGGACTTGAGGATGCTGAACTTGTCGGCTACTATATTGATGACGGATATTCGGGCACGAGCCTTGACCGCCCCGATTTTCAGCGTCTGCAAGGAGACTTTGAAAACAAGGTCATCAACTGCATTATCGTCAAGGACTTGTCCCGTCTTGCAAGGAATAACGAAGATGCAGGCAAGCTGATATTCGTCATTTTTCCGTTTTACAACATCCGTTTTATCTCGGTCAACGACAAGGTGGATTCTTATTTGAGCCCAAGCTCGGTGCATAATCTGACCATTCATTTCAAAAACATTATGAACGACGAATACAGTCGCGATCTCTCCAAAAAGGTGAGGAGCGCAAGCGCGGCAAGACGCAAAAAAGGCGAATTCTTGGGTGCATTTGCTCCTTACGGATATAAGAAGGACACAGACGACAGTCACCGACTTGTGATTGACGAGGATGTTGCTTGTTGGGTGCGATTGATTTATAAAAAGTTTCTTGAAGGTTTGAATTACACGCAAATTGCACGAGAATTGACATACTTGGGCGTGCCAACACCATTAGCACACAAAAAGGAAAATCACCCCAAATTTGGCTTGCCAAAGGAATTTGAGGTGAAGCTGTGGAGTGCGACGACGGTAAAAAGTATATTAACGTCGGACGTATATATCGGCAATCTCACGCAATCAAAATATGCCAAGGTGTCATACAAAAGCAAAACTGTTCGGATGCAGGACGAGCGAGAATGGATAACGGTTGAAGATACGCACGAAGCGATTATTACCAAAGAGGATTTTGATGCTGTTCAAGAAATTATTCGCTCAAACCGTCGGATACAAAGCCCATCAAAGCAACAAAATCCGCTTGCAAGAATTATCAAATGCGGACGGTGCAAGAGAGCGATGGCGATGACAGAATATCGCGGAGAGGGAGCATATCGGGCGTACTACTGCACGACCTACCACAAGCATAAGGAATTGTGTGAAAGAAACCGAATCAGTGTCTCCGTAATCGAAAACACGATTTTGGAAGTCCTGAACCGACATTTGCAGCTGTGCGGAGAAATGAGCAAAACACTTTCTTTCATTAACAGCGAAAAGGAAAAGCAAACCGTATCTTCCAACAAGACGGTAAAAATAAATGACCTGAAACAAAAAAAGACCGCCTTGTATCAAGATTACAAAAGCGGCAATATCACAGAAAACGAATATAAGGAAAAGAGAGCGCAGCTTGATTCGGTCATATCGGCATTGGAAAGCGCGGAAGAAACTAACAAAAACGATACCGTTCTTTTGCCCGAAGGAAATCTGTTTTTTGAAAACTTCAAGGGAAAACGAAAATTCAAAAAGCTGACAAAAGAAATTGCCACAACTTTTTTGAAAACCGTATATGTTTATTCTTCCGATCAGATTGAAATTGAACTCAACTATGCCGATGAACTAAAAGAAGTTATGGATTATATCGCATCCAACGAGCATTTGTTGGAAAATAAAGTCGTTTTGATGGCTTGAAATCAAAGGAATTCATTATAAACTTAAATTTTTGTCGATTTTTTGTGTAGAACTACTTGACAAATGCCCCCTGCCGCCGCCGATACCATTTTGCGATATTTTCGACACAGTGGGCGGAACCCGCAAGAGTTTGACCTGATCGTTACGGGGGATCTTGGCTGGGAGGGGGGATCGATCCTTTGCGATCTTCTTCTTGCCGATGGCTTGGATATCCGAAGCCGATATAATGACTGCGGTATGATGATCTACGATCGGGAAGGGCAGGATATGCACAGTGGAGGATCGGGCTGTGGCTGCTCTGCCGTGGTGCTTGCCTCCCATCTGTTCCCCCGTCTGGAGCGTGGTGAGCTGAATCGGATCTTATTTTTGGGAACGGGCGCGATGATGAGCCCTGCCAGCATTCAGCAGGGAGAGGCGATCCCCGCCGTGGCACATCTGCTTTGCATTTGCCGAGAGTCCCGTATGTGAGGTGAGAGTATGGATTGGATCATGGAATACGTTTGGGCATTTCTGGTGGGCGGAGCTTTTTGTGTCATTGCCCAGATCTTATTGGATAAGACCTCGTTGACTCCCGCCAGAATTCTGGTGGGCTACGTGGTTGCGGGAGTGATCTTGGGGGCGGTTGGCTTGTATGCGCCTCTTGCGGAGTTTGCGGGGGCGGGCGCTACTACGCCGCTGACGGGCTTTGGGTATCTCATCAGCAAGGGGATCCGTGCCGCGGTGGACGAGCGAGGCTTATTGGGGGCGCTTACGGGTGCTCTTACCGCCGCATCCGCGGGGACCGCCGCGGCACTCTGCTTCGGGTTTCTCGCCGCGTTGATCGCAAAGGGAAAGTTGAAATAAAAAGAACGGAGAGGAGGCTCTCCGTTCTTTTCCTTATTCGATTCCCACCAGGCGGACCGTTTGATAGGGGTGCTTGGTGGCGGGGAGAAATTTTTCCAGAAGGTCCTTGGTGGAAAGCTTGAGACTGGAGGTGTTGACACAGGGGTGACAGCCGATGAATGGGTGCGTCAGCAGGTCCTCGTCGATCAGCAGAGTGACCTCTCTGTCCACGTCGTTCATCAGTCCCAGAGCGCTGACCGAGCCCGGGCGGAGATCCAGATACCGCTCCATTGCCTCGGCATCGGCGAAGGACAGCCGCGCCGAGTCGATCTGAGCGGAAAGCTCCTTGGTCTTAAAGGGCTTGTCGCCCGGCATCAGCAGCAGATAAAAATCGGTCTTTTGCCGATTGCAAAGAAAGAGATTTTTGCACATTTCGGTGCCGAGTACAGCGTCGACCGCAAGGCAATCCTCCATAGTCTGAGCGGGGGTGTGATCCACTCGCTCGTAAAAAATATTCAGCTTGTCCAGAAAATCGTAGGTGCGGATCTCCCGCGCCTCTCTGGCATCGGTATCAAGGGGTCTGCCCTGCATCAGTTCCATGGCAAAAAATCCTTTCGTTTCGTAAAAATCAAGGGGCTTACTCACTATTATAGATAAAATACTCGTTTTTGTCAAGAGATGTAGAGCTTTGCAAAAGAAAAAATAAGATTTTTCAGAAAAAAATGAAAATCCTATTGATTTTTGAAAATGTTTGTGATATAATAAATCCACTCATGACTATTTCTGCCGATTTCGGCATTGGAAATTTATTGTATTCGGAGGTGTTCTGCCATGGAAATTGCATTGGGTATCGTACTTTGCGTACTGGCTGTCATTTTGATCGCGTGCGTATTGCTGCAATCCGGCAAGGATAAGAGCCTGTCCGGCACCATTGCCGGCGCGGGAGAGAATTTCTTCGCACAGGGAAAAGCGCGCTCTAAGGATAAGATCCTGAGCCGCATTACCACGGTTCTTTCCTTTGTGTTCGTTGTTCTGGTCGTGGTCATGTATCTGGTGGTCGCGTAAGAGACGAAACAAAAAAGAGACGGCTGTTTGCCGTCTCTTTTTTTTTCAAAATATCAATTCAGTCCCGCTGCCTCAATAATATGTCGTCCGATGTAGCCGCTTTCAGCAAGAAGCTTGCAGGAGTCCAGAATTCTTGTTTCAAAGTCGGGAAGATATTTGCGGTAGTCCTCATAAAAATATTGCTCGTGGATCATGATGGAAACAAATCCGCCACGCGTGGGGCTTGCCGTAATCTCCCGCAGAGCGTTCAGATTGAATTCATGGGTGTTGCAATTCAGAACAATATCGATCCGACCAAAAAGAATATCGGTTTCGGTATCATACCAGAAGTCTCGGTCATAGATGTGCTTGATCAAGTCGTTGGGGGCATAATACGCGACGGGACAGAAGTCATCGGGGAAGAAATAACCCGTCATGGCGCGATAGCCGAGAGAACGGAGTGCGCGGGCACCTTCCTCGTTGGCTTCCCCGAAATGCACGGTGGTGCAGTCGCTTATGACTTCCTCGCCCGCAAAGCGAACGATTTCCGCATGAATTTGCTCGCAATCCTTGCGTACGGTTTCACCGTCGGCAAACTGATAGGGCTTCATGGGATACTCGTGCTTTGCGTGGAAGGAAAGCTTCAGCCAGTCGGCGTTGGCGCGGAATTCGTCCTTGAACTTGTCGGTCATCATGGACAAATTGAAATAGGGACGCTTGTCTCCGAAGCGCTTGGCAGCTTCTTCGTCAAATTCGTAAAAGAGGTTCAGATGTGCTTTCGCACCGTATAGATCGTGGGCTTTTTTGTAGACAGCAAGATAGGGATTTTCAAAAATTGATTTGTATTCGTCCTTGTGCTCGTTGATGTCCCACAAAAAGAGAATATTATCATCGGAAGACAATCGGTATCCTCCCACCGCATTCGGCAAACGGAAGACCCGTACCGAGATCTCCGTACCGTCGGTCATATCACGAGCGATCAGTAGGTTTTCTCTGCCGAGAATATCGGCATAAGCGCGGTGTGCGCCCTTTTCATAGCGGGTGGGAACGCCGTTTACCTCTATGGTATGTTCTTCGGGA
Source organism: Eubacteriales bacterium (assembly GCA_045592565.1). Classification (GTDB taxonomy): domain Bacteria; phylum Bacillota; class Clostridia; order Oscillospirales; family CAG-272; genus HGM12713. The sequence goes on from JAZNVA010000251.1 coordinate 4,791, forward strand.
GCTGAGACGGAAACGGGAATCCGAATGCCACCCGGGATCGCTACGCCGTCCCGTTCGTTGACACAATCCCCGTCGATGGGGAAGGAAAAATGAAAGGGCTCGTCCTCTCTTAAATAGTTTCTCATATTGATCTCCTTGTGCTTTTGATAAAGCTCCATGAAATTATAAAAAAGCCGTTTGAGCCGTTTTTGCGCTCAAGCGGCTTCTTTGCCCCACCGGGCCGTGTATCCGAGAATAGTGAAACCCGGCATGTGCTGGGCGGGTGCCTATCTCCCGCTTTACTGCTTCCAACGTCCGCGGTCCCTGTCGAGACAAGTCAATCGAGAGGGGCGCGGGAGGCCTGCAAACCACGTTCGACACTATTTTCAGCTCCCTTTAACTATTTGTGGGTTTTTATACCCGAATATCACGCACCAAGCAGGAACGTTTTGCGATGTAATACTATGGTATTGCCCGAGGTGGGCGTTTATACCGGGATCAAGCGTCGTAGTCGATCTCCTGAGAGAACAGATCGTCGAAATAATCGGCGATATCGTCCAGCTCGTCGTCATCGTCAACGGTGACGAGGATCTCCTCATCTCCGTCCTTGGCGAGCTTGAGAATGATGTACTCGCACACGTCGTCGGGGGTGGTATCGTCCTCCTCGGCGGGAATCAGGGCAAAATACTGTTCGCCGTTCTTCTGATACTGGGCAATGACTTCAAATTCCAGCTCGGAGCCGTCCTCGTCGGTCAGTGTAATGATCATGGACTCCTCTTCTTCGGGGAGATTGTTGTTGTTCAGATTTTCGCTCATAGTAGGTACTCCTTTCGGTATCCTTGAGATGTATTCTGTTACTATTTTATCCTAAATGGGCAGGAAAGTCAACATTTTTTTGAAATTTACTCTCTCCATTTTATTCCGCGAGATCGGGAAGATCGGAAAGAATGGCGTTGCTGACAAAGAAGCCACGGTCACAAAATGCGATCCTACCGTTTTCTCGCCTCAGGTAGCCCATGCGGATCAGCTCTTCCGTTCTCGGATAGAATTCTTCAAAGGAACAGCCAAAGCGAGCAAAAAATTCCTTCTCGGAAATTCCCTGTGTCAGGCGCAGACCGAGGATCAGATATTCATACCGCTCATCGGCAGCCGTCAGGGTGACGTGCTCGGCGGTAATATCCTCGCCACGCAAAAAGGCGGACAGATCACGAGAGTTTCCAAAGCGTGTCCCGCCGAAGCAGGAGTGGGCGGCAACGCCGAAGCCCAGATACTCCATTCGATTCCAGTATCGTAGGTTGTGACGGGATTCCTTGCCCTCTCTCGCGAAATTGCTGATCTCATATTTGCGATAGCCGCTTTGCCCCAGAAGCTCCGAGCAAAGACGGTACATCTCCCATTCGCTGTCCTCATCGGGGAGGGAGAGCGTGGTTTGTTGTCTCCAAAAGGGGGTTCCTTCCTCGATCTTCAAGCCATAGGCGGAGATGTGATCGGGAGAAAGTGAGATGACCTGCTTCAACGTATTCTCAAAGCTTTTGACGGTTTGCGCGGGGATCCCGTACATGAGATCGACGCTGATGTTGTCGAAGCCGGCTTTACGGGCATCGCGGAAGCAGACCAGAAAATCCTCAAAGGAATGGGCGCGTCCCAGCAGAGACAGCTCGGTTTTGTCGGCGCTTTGAACACCGATGCTCAAGCGATTGATGCCAAGCAGTCGCAGAGCGGTCAATTTTCCAAGATCAGCGGTGGCGGGGTTGCATTCGCAGGTGATCTCGCAGTCGGGGGCAAGATCATAGGCGGTGCGGATCGCTCCCATCAGCCGTTCCCAATCCGAAAGAGGGAGAAGCGTGGGGGTTCCCCCGCCGAAATAAAGGGTATCGATGCCGTATTCCTCGCAGACGGGAGCCATGGCTTCCAGTCGGCGGATCAGCTCACTTGTATAGGCGGTCATTTTATCTCCCGTTCGGTTGGGAAAGGAGCAGAAGTCACAGTAATTGCATTTTTTCAGGCAAAAGGGAATGTGGATATAAAGCCCTAAGGATTTCTTCATTTTCATTTTTCCTCTCAAAGAGTTTTTCTGTCGTTTCGCAACAGAGAAAAGAGGCGTCCCTCCTCCGCTCGTTGCACGGCGATCTCCATAAATCGACGCGCGGGATGGACATCGGAAAGCTCCTTGCGACAGATCAGATACATCGTCCGCTTGGATTCGGGACAGTTGGGAACAAAGAACACGATGTTTTCCGAGGACATGGGGGAGATGGCGATGTGTGTGTCGTTGGTCAGCAGAGCCCCAAGCCCGGCGCACATCATGCTGTAATGAATTCCTCGATTGGGTGCGTTGACCATGGTGTGGGGTGTGGCGGCATAGGATCCAAGGATCTTTGCCATTTGCTGGTAGGCAAGAGATCCCTTTTTGAATCGGAAAAAGGGAATATCACAAAACAGAGAAAAATCCCCGATTTCCTGTTCCGCCGTGTAGCTGCGGGACAAGATTTGCTCGGCAGTCAGAGCATAAGGAAGAAGCAGGTCGTTCTTCACCAGATCCCGATGCATGGCAATGATGATCTTTTCCTCCAGAAACGGAACGGCGTAATGCTCGCGGGGATCGTAAGCGCCTGTCGTAGCCAGATCCAGTGTTCGCTGACGAAGCTCGTCGTGGAGATGCTCGGAGGTGTGGGTGTTTATCAGGAGCCGAACCTTGGGATAGCGTTCTGTAAAATCCTGACAGATCCCCGAAAGAATGTAGTAAACGGAATAGGCGTTAGAGCCGATGGAGAGAGTAGTGTCCTTGGACTCGGAAAGCTGGTTGATCCGCCTTTGCATATGGCGTTCGCTTTCCATGATTTCCTCCAGAGATTCGATATAGATCTGTCCCGCGGGGGTCAGGGAAAGCGGAGAGGTGGAACGGTCAAAGATACGAAAGCCCAGCTCCCCCTCCAGCCGCGCAACTGACGCGCTGAGGGCGGGTTGAGACACAAAGAGCGATTTGGCTGCTGCCGAGAAGCTCTTTTTTTGATAAATTTGATAGACGTAACGGGCGGAAAGCTCCATGACCTTCTCCTTATAATAAAAATGTTATAAGACAATATTGCTATTTGTATTTGATTATATCACGAAAGTGTGATATAATCAAGAGGAAATTCGAAAAACGATAAAAAGCGAGGAGAGAGAGTCATGGCAAGGCTTCAGATGAAGAAGGTTAACGCGCTGGAGGGCAATTTGTACCGATCCATCGTTCTGTATTGTATTCCTCTGTTGCTGATGACGTTGGTACAAAAGCTCTTTAATGCCGTGGACGTGATGGTGCTTGGTATGGTAGCAGATACCACCGCCGTGGCATCGGTGGGCGCGACATCCAACGTGGTCCATTTGCTGGTGGATACCTTTTTCGGACTTTCCATAGGCTCCCGCATCGTTCTGGCGCGCCTGCTTGGAGCCAAAGACGAGGAACGGGTGCGGAAAACCGCCTCCACCGCCCTGATGCTTGCCGCGGGCTTGGGTTTGATCACCGCCGTGGTAGGATTTGTTTTTGCTCCCTATTTTTTGGAGTGGACCAAGTGTCCCGCGGAGTGCATAGACGGTGCGGTGCTCTACATACGGATCTATCTGATCGGAGCCCCCGCCATTTTGCTGTATAATTTTGCATCGGCGATCATTCAGGTATCGGGAGACGCCAATCGTCCGATGATCTATATGGTGATTTCGGGATCGACCAACGTGATCCTGAATTTTGTGCTTTGCCTCGTTTTAAAGGAAAAGGTTGCCGCCGTGGCGATCGCCACTCTGGTCTCTCAGACGATCGGCGCGGCATTGGCTCTGATGCGGCTTGCCCGTGAGAAGGGCTGTCTTCGGATCCGATTGAAGGAAATGCGCTGGAGCTGGGCATCTCTGGGACTGATCCTGAAAAACGGATTGCCCGTTGCGATCTATTCCGCCATGTATCCCATTGCCAATCTGCAGATCCAGACACAGGTCAATTCCTTCGGCGCCGCCCATATGGCGGCGGTTACGGCGACCTCCAATCTTGATAACATTCTCTCAGCTATTGCGAATACGCCCATGGTAACGGCAATTGCCACCTTTGCGGGACAAAATCTGGGCGCCGGGAACCGCGAGCGGGTGACGAAGACCTTCCTTTTTTGTACGGCAGCGTCCGTTTCCATTGGCTTGATCTTCGGTATTCTCGGCAACGTATTCAGCGGCCCCTTGCTTTCCTTGTTCCTTTCCGATGAAGTGGCAATCGCCGCAGGGCGCACCCGATTGCTGTTCCTTATGCTTCCGTATTTCTTGACGGGGATCAACGGATGCCTGAGCCGAGCGATTCAAACCTTTGGCTATTCTGTCTTTGTTACGGTCAATTCCATTGTGACCGTCATTGGATTTCGCTTTTTCTGGACCTGGGTCGTCTTTGCCCGATACCCCTCCTTTGAGGTGCTATGCCTTTGCTTCCCGGTGTCGTGGGCACTGACGAGTCTGGTCAATCTCCCGTTCTTCCTTTATCTCTATTACGGCAAGTTCAAAAAGGGAACACTGAAAAAGATATAGGCGACGGATACCTTAGGACCTTTTCTCGTTTTTTTCATGATTGCTCTGTTGACAGGGATAGGGCGCTATGGTATAATTGCTTTGAAGAAACGAAAGGGAGGAGCCCTATGGTCGAATTCAAAAAGGGATTGTTGCCATTTTGGAGTGAAGCTGTGATCGACTCAAAGCAAACGACAGCGATGTTGTCCGTGAATCGCGCCCAACGTGCGGAAACGGTCTTGACCTTGGACCGCCCGTGGGAAGGGAATAGCGGGACGTATACCACGGTCCTGCACGATGGCGAAAAGTACAGGATGTACTATCAGACCTGTAATCTGACTGCGGAAGAGAGGATCCCGCAAATTCACGTTTGCTATGCCGAGAGCCGGGACGGCCTGCATTGGGATACACCGAATCTCGGTCTGTGTGAATGGAACGGGAGCAGAGAGAACAATATCGTTCTCCTCGGGATCAACGACAATTTTTCGATCATGCTGGATGAAAATCCGGATTGCCCTCGGGAGGAGCGCTATAAAGCCGTGCTGGAGGGAGGATTTTCTTCCGAATTTCCGGATGGAAAGCCACCGTATCGATTGGTGATGCTGACGTCTGCCGACGGCTTTCATTTTCAAAACAAAAGAGTCATATCGCGGGGGTATTCCTACGATAGCCAGAATACGTTGCATTGGGATCGTCATAGCAAAAAATACTATTGCTATTTCCGAGATACGGTAAAGCGGGAGATTTCCTTGAATCCGGAGTGGAAGGATTCACCCATTCGCGCCGTTCGCGTGATGGAATCCGAGGATTGTGTTCATTGGAGTGAGCCCGTGCTGTTGGATTATTGCGGAGGAGAGGAGTATCCGCTCTATACCGGCTGTATCATGAAATATCCCGCGGACGACCGATTTTTTATCGGATTCCCCACCCGTTATGTTGAACGGTTGAAATGGAATTCCAATTTCGATCAGCATGCGGCGCTTGAGCTCAGACGGGAGCGTTTTGAGATGATGCCTCGTCTGGGGTTGGCAACGACGGACTGTGTCTTTATGTCGTCAACCGATCACTATCATTGGTATCGCTTTGACGAAGCATCGATCACGCCGGGGCCCGAGGGGGGATTCAATTGGCTCTACGGGGATTGCTATCCCGCGTGCGGGACGCTGGTCTCGACTCCGTCGGCAGTGGAAGGGGAGTCGGAACAGCTTTCGCTTTACGTTCGTACCACACATCCCACGCGCAGTGACGTCAAGGAAATTACCCGATACGTATATCGGAGGGATGGCTTTGCCTCCTGTAAGGCGACCTACCGTCCGCAGACCCTGACCACAAAAATGGGGATATTGACGGATTGCGCAAAAATGTCTATGAACTTTCGCACGTCGGCAAGAGGGTATGTTTATGTCACGGTAGAGGATGAGTGGGGCGTGCCGATCGAGGGGTATCGCTCCTGTGAGCTGTTTGGCGATTCTCCGGAACGGGACGTGGTGTTCGAGATGCCGTTGTCCGAGCTGAACGGCAGATCGATCCGCTTGCGGTTCGATATGAGTGACGCAGAGCTGTATTCCGTATTTTTCTCATAAATAGCCGGATCTTCGCGAAAAGAGAGGCAGAGAGTAAAAGACTCTCTGCCTCTCTTTGATCATGGGGATCAATTTTTGGCGCGTCGCGCGATCATGTCCCGAAGCGCGTCCAGCGCGTCGGAAAGACCGCCTACCTGATCGATGATGCCGTACCTGACCGCTTCGTCGCCGTCGATGATGGAGCCCACGTCGGTAGCGATCTCGTCGGGGCGCATCATCAGCTCTCGGATCTGATCGGGATTTGCCTTGGAGTGATCGCAAATGAATTTGATGATCCGTTTCTGCATTTCGTTGAAATAGTGGAAGGTCTGGGGAACGCCGACTACAAGTCCCGTGATGCGGACGGGGTGAACCGTCATGGTGGCGGAGGGAACAATAAAGGACCTTTTTGCGGAGGTGGCAAGAGGAACACCGATGGAGTGTCCGCCGCCCAACACCAGAGAGACGGTGGGCTTTGTCATAGAGGCGATCATTTCCGCCAAAGCCAGTCCCGCTTCCACGTCCCCTCCCATGGTGTTGAGAACGATCAGAAGTCCGTCCACCGAATCGTCCTGCTCCAAGGAGACGAGAAGGGGGATCACGTGCTCGTATTTGGTAGCCTTCTGTCCCTCCCCCAGCAGATAATGCCCCTCGATCTGACCGATAATGGAGAGACATTGGATCGATCTGCCGCCATCCGTAAGAATGCTTCCCAGCTTTTCGATTTCTTCTATTTTTTCACTGCTTTGCTTTTGTGTCTGTTCTTCCATATGCGCGCCTCTTTCTTTTTTTGAAATAGTATTGGCGAAAAGGAGATGCTTTTATACGCTCCGTGGCGAATTGGGGGTTTTTTTGTGGGGTTTTGTTTGGTTTTTGGATTGACAAATATTTCATGGTGTGATATAATTACTTTGTGTGGGCTTTGTTTCCCCGCAAAATGATATTTAAACTACATAGTGAGGTAGAAGGATGGCAAACAATTTTTTGGTTGAAACCTCCGCAAGACACGTACACCTGACCGCTGAGTCGGTGGAGATCCTGTTTGGAAAGGGACACACCCTGACCAATAAGAAGGATCTTTCCCAGCCCGGACAGTACGCCTGCGAGGAAAAGGTAACGGTAGTAGGACCCAAGGGAACCCTGAAGGCAAGTATTCTCGGTCCCACCCGTCCCGCTGATCAGGTAGAGCTTTCCCTCACCGACGCGCGTACCATCGGTGTTGTGGCACCCGTTCGCGAATCCGGTGATGTTGCGGGAAGCGCAGGCTGTAAGCTGGTCGGCCCCTGCGGAGAGGTAGAGCTTGTTGAGGGCGTGATCGCCGCAAAGCGTCATATTCATATGACTCCTGCCGATGCCGAGGCGTTCGGTGTTGCGGATAAGGAGATCGTTGAGGTAAGACTGAATACTGCCCGTCCCCTGACCTTTGGCGACGTGGTCGTTCGTGTCAGCCCCAAGTTTGCCTTGGCTATGCATATTGATACCGACGAGGCAAATGCCGCAGGCTGTGCAGGCGCCGTTTACGGTGAGATCGTAAAGTAAATCAGTAAATAATAAAGAAGGAGATAAAAACATGAGCAAAGAATTTTCTTGCGAGTACGCTATGAGCGCAGAAGTTGCAAAGATGTGCGTTGTAGCAAAGGGTCCGAACCACGGTCCCGCTCCCATTCCCGAGGAGGGCAAATGGGTTCAGGCAAAGGAGATCACCGACATCTCCGCATACACCCACGGTGTGGGCTGGTGTGCACCCCAGCAGGGCGCTTGTAAGCTGTCCCTGAACGTAAAGAACGGAATCATTGAGGAGGCACTCGTTGAGACCATCGGATGCTCCGGTATGACTCACTCCGCGGCAATGGCGGCAGAGATCCTGCCCGGCAAGACGCTGCTGGAGGCGCTGAATACCGACCTCGTATGTGATGCCATCAACACCGCAATGAGAGAGCTGTTTCTGCAGATCGTTTACGGACGTTCTCAGTCGGCATTCTCCGAGGGCGGTCTCGTGATTGGCGCAGGCATGGAGGATCTGGGTAAGGGTGAGCGTTCCATGGTTGGTACCATGTACGGAACCAAGGCAAAGGGCGTTCGTTATCTGGAGATGACCGAGGGCTACTGCACCAGAATGGCGCTGGACGAGAATGATCAGGTGATCGGATACGAGTTCGTGTCTCTTGGTAAGATGACCGACTTCATCAAGAAGGGCATGGAGCCCAACGAGGCTTATGCGAAGTCCATGGGTACCTACGGCAGATTCGCTGATGCCGCAAAGTACATCGATCCCCGCAAGCAGTAAGATAGGAGGAAAAAGAAGAATGGCACATTTTGAAGGTTATGAGAGACGTGAGGCGAAGATCCTTGCGGTTCTGAAGGAATATGGAATTTCCTCCATTGATGAGTGTAAGGCGATCTGCGATGCCAAGGGCATCGATCCTTATAAGATCGTCGAGGAGACTCAGCCCATCGCTTTTGAGAATGCAAAGTGGGCGTACACCGTAGGAGCGGCAATCGCAATCAAGAAGGGTTG
>JAZNVA010000252.1:0-19547 GCA_045592565.1 Eubacteriales bacterium
GGAGATTTTGGATCCCGCCTCGAACTTTATGAGATTCTGCTCGGATTTTGAGATCATTGAAAGGGGACAATATGCCGATTACGCAAACGTGCGCTGGGTATTCAATCGATTCTACGATGGTGATCTCTCGGTCCTGCCCAAGGAAAGCACTTTGCAAAGGGCATATGTTGAAATGATAAAGAATCAAGAGAGGATCGGTTGGAGCAGAGGAATTTATTGCCCCGAGCTTCCGGGGTGAGGTCGTAACGGCTTCCACGAAGATTTCATGAAACTTAATAAATTGAATACCAGTTGCAAGACAAAACCGAAGAGCGACGAGTGGTCGCTCTTCTTTCTTGTTTTCTATGGAAATTTTTCCTGAAACTATGGAATTTTTCCATATTTCCTTGAAAAATGGAGAAAAGTGTGATATCATAGAGAAAAGAAAAATACAAAGGAGATCCATCATGGACAAATATGCAGAGCAGGCATTGCTCGAATACAACAGTGAAGAAAACACACCTCATCCCGGAGGCGTTGGCGGCAGACCCTACTGGAATACCCATGCTACGCAGTTTATTTTTGCGCCCACGATCCAGTTCCCGAGACTTCACGCCGCGCGCGGATATCTCTATACTGCCGAGGATAAGAACGGAAAGCTGCACAGCTTTAAGGATCCAAGTCCTGCCGCTTCCTTGGCACCGATTTGGGCTGATATTCCTGAGGGATTTGTTCATCTGACGGTAGAGGCGCTGAATAAGCAGGGGCAGAACATGAACGTCAAGACCACGAGAACGATCTACAAGTGTGCTCCGTTCCCCGGACGCGACGCGCTCCCTCCCCGGGCAAGATCCTACCGCGAGGCGGCTTTGGAAGGATTTCGCTACGTTTACGAGGATCCCATGGTACAGCATTGGCTGATCCACGGTGTTCCCGAGCCCGATTATCCTCACAATGCATATCCCTCCAAGATGATTGAGAGTATCATTCGCGGAATGGTCTACTACGCGAAGCTGGAGCCCTCCAATGCGGAGAATGCCATCAAGCTCGCGTGTCGTGCGGCGGATTATCTGCTTTCCATCACTCCTGACGGAGATGATCCTCTGGCAGGACTCCCCCCCACGTATTCCTTTGACGGCTTGAACGCCGAGTCGGTAAACAAGGTGGCTCCCGCCGCCGAGAAGTGCCTTGGCACGACCATGATGATCTATCCCGTATCAGCTGCCTGCGGCTTTTTGACACTTTTTGAGGCAACGAACGACAAAAAATATTTTGACGCTGCTCTCCGAATTGCAGAGTACTATAAGAAAACCGTTTTGCCTTGCGGCAGCTGGTATCTGCTCTTTGACTGCAAGACGGGAAAGCCCTTGACAAACAACATCTGCATTGAGTTCCGCTTTGTGGAGTTTTTCCGTAAGCTTTATGAGATGACGGGAGATGAGTGTTGGCACGAGCTTGAGCTTGGACATTTCAAGTATATCTCCGAGGTTTGTCTGAAGAATTACAGCTGGGAAGGTCAGTTTGAGGATGTAAAGGTTTCGGGTAACTATCAGAACCTGACACACTTTGCGGCAAACAAAATGATTGGCTATATTGCCAATTACATGTCCGATAATGAGGAGATGAAGGCTGAGGCGATCGATATGATGCGTTACGTGGAGGATCAGTTCGTGGTCTGGGGAGAATTCCCCTTGTGGGATCCCAACAAGCCCTATGAGCCTCATCATACGCCGTCCGGCTTGGAGCAGTATTTCTGCTACGTGCCGATCGATTCCAGTACGGCAACCATCTGGAATGCATTCCTTGATATGTATCGTCTTTGCGGAGACCGTCTGTATCTGGAAAAGGCAATGGCGCTGGCAGATACCGTTACCAGAATGCAGGATCCCGAGACAGGCATGATCCCCACCTTCTTTATCGGTGAGAATTGCGCAGAAGGACGTCGGAACTTCTGGATCAACTGTCAGATCCATACCTCCTTCTCCCTGATGAGAATTGCGGAGCTGACTGAGAAGGAAGGAATTCAATAATTTCATATGCGAAAGAAAAAAGGCGACTGCTACGGCAGTCGCCTTTTTGCGTGGGGTAAAGTGGAGGAATGGGAAAATCCCCCACCTTTTTTGATAAAGGATAAAAAGACATGTTGAAAAAACCAGAATATAAAAGAAATGTAAAAAAATGTAAAAACAAAGAGAAAAATAGGTGAATTTGAGGAATTTGACGGAAAAAGAGAAGAAAAACTGAAAAAAATTTTTCAAAAAAACAAAAATATTTCGATTACCCCTTGCGTTTTTTTTTGAAATAAATTATAATAATACCATCACGGTGGTGGAAAGTGGAGCCAAAGTGGATAATTGTGGTGGAAAAATCACCGAAATGGAGGCTTCCAATTAATAAATACGCGCGCAACACGCGAAGAAAGGAGACAGACGCATGCTGTTTGGTGAGTATCGGCACAGTATTGACCCCAAGAACAGAATATTCATTCCTGCCAAGCACAGAGAAGTACTTGGAGATGAGTTCGTTGTAGTGAAGAGCCTTCGTGAGCGCTGTCTCCGTATATACTCCAATAGCGAATGGCAGGTATATATCGATCAGATCAAAAAGATGCAGGGAAAGGATAAGGATCGTATTATCCGTTCTATGAGCCGTCAAGGGGCTCAGCTTAAACCCGATGCCCAGGGACGTATCGTTCTGGCTCCCGATTTGATCGCTCATGCGGAAATCGAAAAGAATGCCGTTGTTGTCGGATGTGGCGATTACGCCGAGATCTGGTCCGATACGAATTATGCGGCAATGGTTGAGGGCGAGGATCTGGATAATCTGAAGGATATTCTGGAATCCTTTGGGCTCTGATTTGGATATGGCAGAGAAATCTTCTGCGGCTCCGATTCAATTTTCACACCGTTCGGTTCTTTTGGACGAGTGCATCGAGGGGCTTGCAATCAAGGAGAACGGAATTTACGTAGACGGGACCGCGGGCGGAGGAGGACATTCCTTTGAGATTGCCTCACGTCTGACAACGGGACGCCTGATCGCCATTGATCAGGACGAGGCGGCGATTCGAGCCGCGGGTGCCAGACTTGCCCCTCTCGGCGAGAGAGCGCAAGTGGTGAGAAGCAACTTCCGCGAGATCGCACAGGTTTGTGCTGATCTGGGGATTGACGGCATCGACGGTCTGCTGCTGGATCTGGGTGTTTCCTCTTATCAATTGGATACTCCCGAGAGAGGATTTTCCTACAGTGCCGATGCGCCGCTGGACATGCGCATGGATGCAAGACGCGAGATCAGCGCATGGCACGTGGTAAACGAGTATTCCGAAGCAACCCTGAAAAAGATCTTATACGAGTACGGTGAAGAACGATTTGCCCCTGCCATCGCGGCGGCGATCGTAAGGGAGAGAGCGAAAAATCCCATCAACACTACGGCACAGCTATCCGATCTGATCAAATACGCGATTCCACCTGCCGCAAGAGAGGGAGGACATCATCCCGCGAAACGAAGCTTTCAGGCGATTCGAATCGAAGTAAACAGTGAGCTTGACGTGATCGAGCCCGCGATTCGGGATGCGGTAAGCCTTCTGAAGCCGGGAGGGAGAATTGCCATCATCACCTTCCATTCCCTTGAGGATCGGATCGTGAAGCAGACCTTTGCCGATCTGGCGAGGGGATGTGATTGTCCCAAGGAATTGCCCATCTGCATATGCGGCAAAAAGCCGATCTTAAAGCAGATCAACAAGAAGCCGATTCTTCCGTCAAAAGAGGAATTGGAGGAAAACCCCAGATCCCGAAGCGCAAAGCTTAGGGTGGCGGAACGAATAAAAGATTGAATTTGACGAATACAAGATAGAAGTGAAGGATTCCGTCGAAAACGGAAGAGGAGGTACAAATGGCTGTTCAATTGAATGATTCCTACGATCGTTGCCTGAGTGAGCTTCGCCAGCGTTATCAGAACAGAGGTGTTTCTGTGAGCGTAAAGAGCACGATGCTCCTGCAGACAGAGCAGGAAGAAGCCACCAGAGCGATCGCTCCGCAGGCTTACGTTCTTTTTGATGCGAGAAGCAAAATAGCCGATCAGTACCGTAGCGGAGAGTACAACGGAAGCAAATATATGACCTCCGACGATTTCGTTCGCTACTTCAAGACGCGTCGATCCTTCTACATGCCCGAGATCAAGGAGGAGCTTCCTCAAGAGGAGAACGTGGCAGTGCCCGAACGGCGCAGACACGCATCTGCCGGAGATGGACTGATGAAGTCCGAATCCGGAAAGGAGGGCCATTTAGCAAGCGCGTGGTCGGCACTGAAGGTCCTTAGAGAAAAGTGGCTTCCCATGGAGCGGAAGGAGGGACGGGAGGAAACGTCCAAGTTCCGTTTACCTGCGGCGACCATGTCGGGAATCGCGGTGTTTGCCGTGTCTCTCGGTTTGATTGTCGGTGGCTCCGTGATGCTGGGAAATGCGTCCGGTGAGGTCGGACAGCTGAACAGCACCATCGCGAGATTGGAAGCGCAAGAAAATGAACTCCAAGGAAAGCTCGACCTGAAATACAACGTGGACGAGATCGAGGCTGAGGCGAAGAGCCTTGGTATGATCAAGCGTCAGTACGTAGACAACGAGTACGTGACGGTAAACGGAGAGGAACAGATTATCGTTTACGAAGACGGACAGGAAGAAAATGCGGGCTTTGCCGCGCTTCTGTCCTCCTTCGGCATAGAGCTGGACTGACGAATAGTAAGCCTGAACTTCTCATATAATAATACAGTTTGAACCAAAGGGAGAAAGGAGAGGGCTATGGCGAGACGATCAATCAGCACGGAAGCGGTCAGACGATCGACTTGGCTTGGGATCGCGATCTTTGCCGTGTTTGCCATTCTTCTTCTTCGGATTCTGCTGATCCAGACCGTGAACTTTGAAAAATATCAATCCAAGGTTCTCAATCAGATCACCACGGAATCTCCCGTTCCCGCCAATCGCGGAAAGATCTATGATCGCAACGGGAACGTGCTTGCCACTAACATAACGACCTATCGCGTATTCGTTTCCCCCTCGGGAATCAAGAGCGCGCAGGATGAATTGGGAGAGAAAAGCACAACCAATTATGCGTCCATCGTTTCCAAGGGGCTTTCCGAGATCCTGGACGTAAGTTATGAATCGGTTCACACACAGGTGACAGAATACACCCGATATCTGGATAGAACCATTAAGCGTAAGGTCGATGAAGAGACCGCCGATATTGTGCGGGAATTTATTGACGAGTATGGCTTGCAGAGCATGGTATATCTGGAAGCTCAAAGCACCCGTTATTATCCCGGTCAAACTCTTGCGGCGCATATGCTTGGATTTACCAGCACCGACGGCGTGGGGCTTTACGGACTGGAATATCAATACGACGAATATCTCAAGGGTGTGGACGGATACTATATTAAGGCAAGGGATTCCTACGGGAACGAGATGCCCAATGACTATGCAAGCTATATTGAAGCGGTGGATGGCTATGACCTGCAGACGACGATCGACACGACGGTTCAAAGCTTTCTGGAAGAACAGCTGGAGCAGACCGTGATCAATCATCAGGCGGCAAATCGCGCGTGCGGGATCGTGATGGATGTGGATAGCGGAGCGATCCTTGCCATGGCAACGTCTTCTCCCTTCAATCTTAATGATCCGTGGCAATTGGACGAATTGTCCGAGGCGACACTGATCGGAAGCGGCTTGGAGGAAGGCTCGGATGCCTATGCCGACCTGCAAAGAAAGCTGTTGACCGAAATGTGGTCCAACAAAGCGGTAACCGAGAGCTATATTCCCGGTTCTACCTTTAAGATCATTACCTCCGCTATGGCGCTGGAGGAGAAAAAAGACGAAATGCCCAGCCACGTGTCATGTCCCGGTTATAAGATCGTGGCGGATCGAAGGATCCACTGCCACAAGGTGAACGGACATGGTTCGCTGTCCTTTGCGGAGGGCTTACAGCAATCCTGCAACGTCTGGTTTATGACGCTTGGTGAGCTGGTGGGGATCGATACCTATCGGGAATATACCACGGCGTTTGGATACCGTGAAAAAACTGGTATTGATCTGCCCGGCGAGGGAAGTAGTATCTTCGCATCGGAAATGACCAAGCTGGACCTGGCGATCTACGCCTTCGGTCAGAACTTTAACGTAACGCCCATGCAGCAGCTTTGCGCCGTTTCGGCGGTAGCAAACGGCGGAACCCTGATGACGCCTTACATTGTGGAAAAGGTGACGGATCAGGCGGGAAACGTGATCTATCAGCATGAAAATGCAATAAAACGAAACGTGGTCAGCGAATCGGTCTGCGAGGAGCTGTCAAAAATTTTGGAAGAAGGCGTATCCGGTAACGGAGGCGCCAAAAATGCCTACGTCGCGGGTTACCGCGTGGCGGCAAAGACGGGAACCTCGGAGAAAAAGGGAACCGATTTTGTGGATCGGGAGGCGTACATTTGTTCCACGGTAGCCTTTGCTCCCGCGGACGATCCCGAAATCGCTATTATTATTATTGTAGATGAGCCTACCAAGGGTGTGCTGTACGGAAGTACGGTCGCCGCACCTTACATTGCGGGCGCCTTGGAAAATATTCTGCCTTATATGGGCGTGGAAGCGCATTTCACCGAGGAGGAAAGCCTGAAACGGGCAACCTACATTCGAAGCTATCGCGGTCAGACAGTTGCCGAGGCAACTGAGCTGTTGGAGAATCTTGGCTTACGGGTGGAGATCGTTGGTGATAAGAATGCGGACGCTATTGTTGTATCTCAGTCTCCTTCCGTGGGTTCCTACGTAGAAACGTGGAACGGAAACGGTAGAGTGATCCTGTTTACGGGAGATCAAAAGGCGGAGAAGAACGTGGCGGTGCCCGACCTGACGGGAATGAATGCCAACCGTGCCAATGCCACGTTGATCGGACTTGGTCTGAACGTTCGCCTGCGGGGATCCTCAGCAAGCATGTCCGGGGCAAATTCCTCGGTATCCGCCCAATCAATTGCGGCGGGAACGCTTGTCGCCAGAGGAACGGTGGTTACCCTGACCTTTGGAGATGAAGCGGATTATATTCCCAATGATTAAGTGATCGGACGCCGATGGCGCCAAGGAAGTAGAAAGAAAAATACTTCGGAGGCGCATATGAAGGTATCTGAGCTGTTCGGCAGAGCCGGACTGGACTTTCCTCCCGAGCTGGGAGATATTGAAATCGAAACAATCGTCACTGATTCCCGACGGGTGACCAAAGGAAGCCTTTTTATCTGTATCGAAGGCTTACATACGGACGGTCACGGGTATATTGACGATGCGATACAAGCCGGAGCGGCGGTTATAGTAGCGGAGCGTGTGCGTGACGCGTGTGTGGGTGGTGCCGCAGCATTTATTATGCTTCAGAACACAAGGAAGGCTTCTGCTTTGCTCTATAACGCCCTGTACGGCAATCCGACGGAAAAGTTAAAGATCATCGGTGTGACGGGGACCAACGGAAAGACCTCCGTCTGTACGTTGCTCTGCGAGCTGTTTGAAGCCGCGGGACACCGATGCGGTATTTTGGGAACCGTGTGCTGTCGATCGGCAGACGGTGTGGTACTGTCACCCCAAAATTCCGATCCTCTTGCCAATATGACTACCCCCGATCCTGAACAACTCTATCCCATGCTTGCTCAAATGGCTGAGGATGGGGTGGAATACGTTTTTATGGAAGTAACCTCTCATGCTCTCGCGTTGCATAAGACCGATGCGATCGAGTTTGAGGTGGGAGTCTTTACCAACCTGACACAAGATCATCTGGATTTTCACGGTAATATGGAATCCTATTACCAAGCCAAGCGAGAATTATTTGCTCACTGCCGTCGTGCGGTGGTGAATCTTGACGATCCATACGGGGCTCGTTTGCTCCGAGAAATATCCTGTCCCGTTACGACCTGCTCGGCGGATATAGGGGACTTTTGCGCTCTTGACGTAAAGACAAGAGGCGCGGCAGGATCGATTTATCAAATGAAAACTCCTACGGGAAGCTTTCCCGTACAGATCAATATAGCGGGTTCCTTTTCGGTTACCAATTCGCTTCTTGCGGGAGCGGTGGCAACAGAATGCGGAATCTCTCCCAAGGTGATCCGAGCGGTGTTTGCCCATACAAAGGGTGTTTGCGGTCGAATGGAACGAGTTTCCTTGGAAGGGACGAAAGGTCCTATCGTACTGATCGATTACGCGCATACCCCTGATGCTTTGGAAAAGCTGTTGAAAAGCGTTCGAGACTTTCGGCAGACGGGAGAACGGATCACACTTGTTTTCGGTTGCGGCGGCGACCGTGATCGCTCCAAGCGGAAGGAGATGGCGCAAGTAGCATCTCTTCTTTCCGACTACGTAATCGTAACGACCGATAACAGTCGAAGCGAAGCCCCAGCACAGATCCTTTCGGACATCGTCAGGGGTATGAACAAGGAAAAGCCGTTTGTGGTCATTCCCGACCGTTGCAAAGCCATTCGCATGGCGATCCTACGGGCAAAGGAACAGGATATTGTGATCCTTGCGGGAAAGGGACACGAGCGTTATGAAATCGACGGAAAGGGAAGACATCCCTTTGATGAACGGGAGATCGTAAAGGACGCTCTGAGGGAGCGGACAGAAAAATAGAGACACTTCAGTGTCGGGAAGGAAGAACAGATATGAGAGTCAATGTGGGTTGTAACGGACTGACCATGACAGAGCTTGCGCAGATCTGCGGCGGTATGCTGTGCTGTGTTGGCGGAGAAACTAACCGTAATATGCCCTTTCGCTACGTTTGTACCGACTCCCGCGAGGCTGCGGAGGGTTCGCTGTTCGTTGCTCTTGGCGGCGAGCGCGTAGATGGACACGACTATATCGCGGCGGCTGTTTCTTCCGGTAACGAGTGTGTTCTCTGTGAGCGGATCCCCGAGATCGGAGACAGAAAATACGTGGCGGTTGTGGTAGACGATTCCCTCAAGGCGGTGGGTGAGCTTGCCAAGGCATACGATCGCCGTCTGAATCACCGAAAGGTTGCCATTACGGGTAGCGTAGGAAAGACCACCACCAAGGAATTTGTGGCGGCAGTTCTTGCCGAAGGGTTCCGTGTTCATAAGACCGAGGGCAATTATAACAGTACTCTCGGTATGCCTCTGTCCCTTTTGGCACTGCAGAACGATACCGAAGTATCGGTTCTGGAGATGGGAATGAGCAATCGGGGCGAGATCGAGTATATGTCTAAGATCGCCGAGCCCGATATCGCGATTGTAACCAACATCGGAACCTCTCATATGGAGTATCTTGGCTCCCGTGAGAATATTTGCCATGCAAAAATGGAGATCGTAAAGGGCTTGAAAGCGGGCGGCACATTGCTGCTCAACGGTGACGAGCCCATGCTCCGCGCTTATCTGACACCCGGCGTACAGCCCGTATTTGTGGGTATTGATTCTCCCGCTGATTTTCAAGCGGTCAATATCCGTCAGGGGCTTGGACGTACCGTGTTTGACCTGTGCTATAACGGCAAGACAGTCCGCAACGTCGTGATCCCCACCATGGGACGGCACAATGTATACGCGGCGCTGTTTGCATATGCCGTTGGCGTTCGCATGAATCTGGACGATCAAACCATCATCAACGGTCTGAATCACTACAGACCCGTTGGTATGAGACAAAACGTTTATAACATTGGCGAGATTACTGTCATTGAGGATTGCTATAATGCAAGTCCCGAGTCCATGCGCGCCGCCATTAACGTGCTGCAGACCTTGGCAGGACAGAAAAAGGCGGGTAGAATGGCGGCGGTTCTCGGCAATATGTATGAGTTGGGAGAGAATACCGATCGCTTCCATGAGGAGATCGGTATGTATTTCGCAAAGATGGGCGGCTCCATGCTTTATACC
The DNA here is from genome assembly GCA_045592565.1 of Eubacteriales bacterium. Lineage (GTDB taxonomy): Bacteria > Bacillota > Clostridia > Oscillospirales > CAG-272 > HGM12713. Next base: position 9,858 of record JAZNVA010000252.1, read on the forward strand.
TTCGGACAGTCTGCCGAGCAGATTGCGGGCGGCGCGATCCTTGGAGGTATGTTGCCTGAAAATATCTATCGGAATCCGAACACAACAGCCCCTGAGATCAGCGGAGAGATGCTGCTCCATTCTCTTCGCGCGGGAGATGTGCTTTTGGTCAAGGCGAGCCGAGGAGCAGCGGCAGAACGAATTTTGGAATATTTGAAAAACAACAGCGACAGACTAAAGAGCTGATCGGCGGGAGAATCGGGGGAGAAAGATGAAGGAGTTGTGGATAGAATTCGGCATTGTGGGAGGCGTATCCTTCCTTTTGACGGCGATCCTTACCCATTTCATCATTCCGATCCTGAAGGGAAAAAAAGCAGGTCAGCATATCTTGGAGGTAGGACCTCAGTGGCACCGCTCCAAGGAGGGTACGCCCACCATGGGAGGGATCGCCTTTATCATGGCGATCTTGCTTACCCTTGCGGGCTTTGCCGTCTGGTATTCCATACAAGGAAAACAACGTCAGCTTATTCCGCTGGCGCTGACCTTGTCTCTTGCCGTGATGAACGGTCTGATCGGCTTTGTAGACGATTTCTGCAAGCTGATGAAAAAGCAGAATCAGGGGCTCAAGGCATACCAGAAATCCACATTGCAGGTTGTGGCGGCAGGACTTTACGTTTTTATGCTCCGTATTCTGGGCTATATTGATACCACACTGCATATCCCCTTTACCGATATTTCCGTGGAGCTGGGGATCGTTTATTACGTGTTTGCGCTCTTTGTGATCGTGGGAGTAGTCAACAGTGTGAATCTGACAGATGGAGTAGACGGTCTTGCGGGAACGGTCACGTTGATCGTATTCTGCTTCTTTGCTTTTGTGGGCATCAATTATTTGCATATCTCGTTGACATTGCTGTCCGCGGCTCTTGTGGGAGGAATGCTGGGCTTTTTGCTCTTTAATCTGCATCCCGCCAAGGTTTTTATGGGAGATACGGGCTCGCTCTTTTTGGGCGGTGCCGTCACCGGCGCGGCGTTTTTGATCAATGAACCGATGATCGTGTTTATCGTGGGCGGTATGTATATTCTGGAAACGGTCTCGGTCATGCTGCAGGTGGGAAGCTTTAAGCTGAGAAATAAGCGCATTTTCAAGATGGCGCCTATTCACCATCATTTTGAGAAATGCGGTTGGAAGGAAGGAAAGATCGTTACGGTGTTCGGACTGATCACGGTGGCACTTTGCGTGCTGGCTTGGTTCGGGCTGTAATTCAGACATAACAGGGGGAGGGATCCGTTTTTGAAGGATAGGAAGAAAAATTCGGAACAGAATCTGCCTGTGGAGAAAAAAGAGACTCGTCACGGACTCAAGGAAGGGATCCAGGGAATCCTACAGAAGCAGGAGACGAAACGCATAGAAAACGACGTGGTATTCAGAGAACCGCTCACACCCGCCCCAAAGGCAGATGAAACGGCACCTCTGAGCCGTGGCAGTATCGATATGTGGTTTTTGCTTTGGGCAATGCTTCTGGTATGCTTTGGAGCTGTGATGTCTTATAGCGCAAGCGCGGTATACGCCGAGCGGGAATATGACAGCTCCACGTACTATTTGTGGAGATATATTTTGTTTGCTGTCATCGCCACGGTGATCACCGTGCTTTTTGTTATTTACGCAAGACCCTGGTTCTGGAGAGTGTTTGGGGTGGGCGCATATGCGGTGTCTATCGTTCTGTTGCTCTTAGTTCTTGTGGTGGGAGCCGCCGAAGGCGTGGCGCAGCGCTGGATCGATTTGGGATTCTTTACCCTGCAGCCCTCTGAGGTGGCAAAAATGGCGGTGGTGATGATGCTGGCGCTATACATGTCAAAATACGAAAAACCTATATCCACCGACGCTAAATTCAGCGGGAGCTTCAAGCACGGATTTCTGATGCCCATGTGTATTATCGGTCTGATCTGCGCTCTGATCGCTTTGGAACGCCACATTTCGGGATTGATGATCGTAGGAATGCTTGGTATGGCTGTGATGTTTCTGGGCGGAACCAGAATGAAATATTTGGCGGCGTTTATCGGTATCATTGTGATTGCGGGTGTTGGCTTGATCGCTGTATCCGACTATGCGCAGGCAAGAGTTATGAGCTGGATCAATCTGGAATCCGATCCTCTCGGCTCGGGCTGGCAGACACTGCAGGGCTTGTATGCCATTGGCTCGGGCGGGTTCTTTGGATTGGGACTTGGCTTTAGCCGTCAGAAATTCGGCTACGTTTCTCAGCCGCAGAACGACTTTATTTTTACCATTATTTGCGAGGAGCTTGGCTTTATCGGTGCCTTTGGCGTGGTGTTGCTGTTTGCCATGCTGATCTGGAGAGGGATCCGTATCGGACAGCGTGCGCCCGATAAGTTTTGCGCCCTGACCGTGTGGGGATTGACCTTCAAGATTGCCCTGCAGGTTGCCATGAATATTGCGGTGGTTACCAATATGATGCCCAATACAGGTATTTCTCTGCCGTTTTTCAGTACGGGAGGTACCTCGCTGATGATCCAGATCTTTGAGATCGGAATCATTTTATCCATTTCCAGATTTTCAACACAGAAGAAATAAAAGGAGTAAATCATGAGAGTATTGATGACGGGTGGCGGCACGGGCGGACACGTATATCCCGCGCTGGCAATCGCCGAGATCATAAAGACCAATATCCCTGACGCTGAGATCGCTTTTGTGGGGACAGAGCGAGGGATCGAGAACCGTTTGGTTCCGGAGGCGGGCTATCGACTCTATCACGTGCAGATTCAAGGAATTCGACGCTCACTGTCCCTTTCCAATCTGAAGACGGCGTATCTGGTTCTGGTGTCTCCGGGTCGCGCCAAGAAAATTATCCGTGACTTCAAGCCCGATCTGGTGATCGGAACGGGAGGTTACGTTTGTTGGCCTTTGTTGCGCGCCGCTTCGGATCTTGGGATTCCTTGTATGGTTCATGAATCTAATGCACTACCGGGAGTGGCGGTTCGACAGCTCCAGAAAAAGGTGGATGTAATATTGACCAATTTTGAGGAAACGGCAAATCTTCTGAGGGCGAAGGATAAGATCGTCAACGTCGGCAATCCCTTACGAGGAGAGTGCGCTGTCATCGATCGTGCTGAGGCGAGACGACGCTTGGGAATCCCTGAGGATATTCGCTTCGTGATCCTGTCCTTCGGCGGTAGCTTGGGGGCGCAAAGAGTCAACGAGGCATCCATTGGCGTAATGAAGGATTTTTCCGCTGTGCGTGAGGATGTGATGCATTTTCACGCGGGCGGAGCCAAAAGCTATGAGAACGCGCGGAGTATGTTCGTAGGGTATGGCTTGGAACAGAATAAGCGACTGATCCTGAAGGACTATATTTACGATATGCCTACGTATATGGCGGCGGCGGATCTGGTGATCTGTCGGGCGGGAGCGATGACTTTGACCGAGCTTGCCATGATGAGAAAGCCCGCGATCCTGATCCCGTCGCCCAATGTGACCGACAATCATCAGTACAAAAACGCGAAGGTAATCGCGGACGCGGGTGGGGCAGAACTGATCGAGGAAACCGATCTGACGATCGAGTCTATTTGCGCCGCTGTGTCGCGGATCGCGGACGATCCTGTATATCGGGCGCAGATGGGCGAATCCATCGCCACGTTTGCGAAGGCAAATGCGGGAAAGAGAATTTATGAGGAAATTCAGGCGCTTCTGAGGCGGAGGAATGTGATCCAATCCGAGGAGAACTGAATCGAAAAAACAGGGAAAGGAGATCGCTATGTCAAAGAAACGATCCGTGCAAAAGCGGCAACGTGTATTTGTGATCAACGTGCGAAAGCTGATCTTATTGGCGGTTACCGTGCTGATGTGTGTGTTGACCGTGGTCTCCGTTTGTCTGACGATTCGTCGATTTTTGAGGATAAGTGAATACGACGTGATGGGGATTTCCCGTTACGATCGGGAAGAGCTGATCGCCGCTTCGGGCGTAAAAAAGGGCGATCTGCTCTATTCTCTGGATGAGAAGCAGATCGAGGAGCGAATCCTTGCGGAGTGTCCCTACCTGTCTTCGGTGAAGATCCGTACCGTGTTTCCCAATACGCTTCGGATCGAGGTGGAGGGAAAAGCTGGACAATGGTATCTGGATATTGCGGGTGCCAAATATTCTCTGGACAGTGAGCTGAGAGTGATCTCGGAAACTGCGAATCCCATCGGCATGACCAAGCTGGTCCTCCCCAATATTCAAAGTGCGATCTACGGAGAAGTACCTCAATTCGGGGAGAGTGAAACCGAGCGAAAAAGAACGCTGGAGGTGATCGACACCATTCGAAAAAACTCTTTTAAAGATCGTTTGACTGAGGTGGATCTGGGAAGCCGCTGGGATATTGATCTGGTCGTAGACGGCACGTATCGCGTCTCTCTGGGAGACCTGACCGATCTGGAAGCAAAGCTGAAAGCCACCGAAGCCATACTGGAGCAGGATACTGTAAAGGAGCAGGGCTCAGGGACGATTTCCATCGTCAAGGGTAAGGGCGGATATACCGGTGTTTTTTCTCCAAAATCCGACACGCCAACGCCTTCGGAGACGTCGTAAGATCGCTTCTACCAACCACAATATCTTGTGTATAAAAATAAACAGAACCGCAAAATGCCGGATTTTTGGGATTTTCCCGCCGGCATTTTCTTTTTTTGGAAGCAAATCGAAAAAATATGCCGAAAAATATAAAAATATCATAAAATTTTCAAAAAAACTATTGCAAATTTCCGTAAAATATAGTAACATATATATAGATATTTGTATCAAAAACACGTCTCCTCTTAAGGGAGCGTGCAAGGACGATGAAATAATTTTTGGAGGATATAAAAATGGCTTTTGAACGTGACATAGCTCCTGAATATGGCGTAAATATCAAGGTAATCGGAGTCGGTGGCGGCGGAAATAACGCGGTGAACCGTATGATCGCATCCGGTGTGCAGGGTGTTGATTTCATTTCCATCAACACCGACCGTCAGGCACTGAAAAATTCTCTTGCTCCCACCCAGATCGTTATCGGTGAGAAGATCACCAGAGGATTTGGCGCAGGCGCGAATCCCAGCATCGGTGAGAGATCCGCAGAGGAATCCATCGACGAGATCAAATCGATCCTCGCAGGCTCCGATATGGTGTTTATCACCGCGGGTATGGGCGGTGGAACAGGAACGGGCGCGGCTCCCGTTGTAGCCCGTGTGGCTCATGAGATGGGAATCCTTACCGTGGGTGTGGTAACCAAGCCCTTCGGCTTCGAGCAGAAGCGCAGAATGGATCAGGCTCTGGAGGGAATTGCCGAGCTTGAGCAGTACGTAGACTCTCTGGTGGTGATCCCCAACGAGAGATTGAAGCTGGTATCCGACACCAGAATCACCCTCTTCAACGCATTTTCCGTAGCTGACGATGTGCTTCGCCGCGCGGTACAGAGCATTTCCGAGCTGATCAACGTGACGGGCTTTATCAATCTGGACTTTGCCGACGTTACCGCGATCATGACTCAGTCGGGCTTGGCTCACATGGGTATTGGAAGCGCTACGGGCAAGGATAAGGCAGAAAATGCCGCAAAGATGGCAATCGCCAGCCCCTTAATGGAGACCTCCATCAAGGGCGCTACGGGCGTTATCATCAGCATTTCCGCGTCTCCCGACGTAGGACTTGAGGATATCGACGTAGCTTCCACCATGATCTCTGCCGAGTGTAATGAGGATGCAAACGTGATCTGGGGTGTGGCATTTGATCCTGAGCTGCAGGACGAAATGCGCATTACCATTATTTCTACAGGCTTTTCCAAGGAGACCAACCGCGTAGCGGAGGAAAAGCTTGCCGCTGCGGAAGCCGCGGCAGAAGCGGCTGAGGCTGAGGGAGAGGATGCTCCCGTGGCAGAGAACGAAAAGAAGGCGCCCAAGAAGACGGGAGATTTCCTGGAAGATTTCTTTGGCGATATGTTTAACTGAAGAATAGAGGAGGAGAAAAAATATGCCGTTTCAGAATGATGCAATTCAAGAGTATGCAGTAAATATTAAAGTAGTAGGTGTTGGCGGCGGCGGAAACAATGCCGTAAACCGCATGATCGCATCGGGTGTTAAGGGCGTGGACTTTATCGCCATCAATACCGATAAGCAGGCGCTGAAAAAGTGTGTTGCTTCCACTCAGCTGGTCATCGGTGAGAAGATCACCAACGGCTTTGGCGCGGGCTCTAATCCTCAGATCGGTGAAAGATCCGCGGAGGAGGCTGTCAACGAGATCAAGAAGCTGCTTTCGGGTGCGGATATGGTGTTCATTACCGCAGGTATGGGCGGTGGAACCGGAACCGGTGCGGCTCCCGTTGTGGCAAGAATCGCCCAGGAAATGGAGATCCTCACTGTTGGTGTGGTAACCACTCCCTTTGCCTTCGAGGGCAAGAAGAAGATGGAGCGCGCCGAGGAAGGAATCCGCGAGATCGCTCAGTACGTAGACTCTTTGGTGGTGATCCCCAACGAGAGACTGAAGCTGGTAACCGATACGAGAATCACCCTGCTCAATGCTTTCACCGAGGCGGATGAGGTTCTTCGCCGTGCGGTACAGAGCATTTCCGACCTGATCAATATTCCCGGATTTATCAATATCGACTTTGCTGACGTTACCTCTATCATTGCCAACTCCGGTGTGGCATATATGGGTATGGGAAGCGCTACGGGTAAGGACAAGGCACAGATCGCTGCAAACGCCGCTATCGCAAGTCCTCTGTTGGAGACCTCCATCAAGGGCGCAAAGGGTGTAATCATCAGCATCTTTGCTTCCGCGGACGTTGGTCTGGAGGACGTGGATATGGCATCTACCATGATCTCCGAGTGCTGCAACCCCGACGCCAGCGTAATCTGGGGTGTTGCCTTTGATCCCAATCTGGAGGATGAGATGCGCATCACCATTGTTGCCGCAGGCTTCGATCAGGAGGAAGAAGAGGCTCCCGCGGAGGAGACTCCCGCCGCTCCCGCAAATGAGGAGCTTTTGGACGGATTCTTCAAGTAAGAAACGAACAAAGGGTCGTTCCTAAAAGGGAACGACGCTTTGTTCATTAATGAATCCAATTTTCTGGCGCGTTGATTTTGTCAACGATACTGCGTAGGGGCATGTCCTCCTCGGAGGATATCAGATCGATCAGCATATTTTGCGCTTCCTTTGTAATTACTGGGGCGGTGATGCGGCGGAATTTATCTGTCAACCAGTCGATTCCGATATTTTCATGTGCCTCGCCTCGCGGCTCATACTCGTGTGAACGGAGCGTTCTTCCGTCGGTTGTGACAATCTCCAACCGACAAATTCTTTTGGCGGGGAATTTTGAATCAATGTCGGGATCAACGGCAAAGGTCAGCTTTTCCATCATCTTCAGCACCTTTTCATCATCAAGGTGAGCCTCGTTTACGTGCTCAATACCAAAATTTCCGTAGACGAGCGCGGTTGCCACGGGATACGCGATATTGTACTGTGCTTCATCTGCCGTTTTTGGCGCAATTTTGGAAAGCAAGGTGGCACGATGGAAGGTATAAACGGTAGCATGCTTGATCTCCTCGGATCGAATTCCGTATTCGGTCATCAATCCGATACATGCGTCAATGGCAGGGTGCGCCCAACGGCAGCAGGGATAGGGCTTGAAGTACAGATCCATAACCTGATATTTTGTTTCTAGATCATCCAGATAGTGTCGGTATTCGTCAGCCTCCAGCAAATTTTTATTTCCCTCGAAGCCACACATGGCGTCGGCTACGGCAAGAGTACCCACCATGATCCCAAAGGGAACACCGTCTTTGTTCATGGACGGATATTCTACGCTTCGGATACCGGGGACAAGGGGCGCGTTGAATTCCGCGATGGAAATTGCATTGTTCAGTTCTTCCTTGGAGAACCCGTAGAGCTTTCCCACGCCGACAGCGACGCCAACGGAACCGAAGGTTCCGCTGGAATGGGCATATTGATAGTAGTCCATAATTGCCGCGCCCATTCTGATTGTTGCTTCGTAAGCGACCAGCATAGCAGTAAGAAATTCGTTTTTTGTGCAATTTTTTTCATAGGCGGCGGCAAGCACAGCGCCCACGAAGGAAGTACCCGGATGGGCACGGGTCATGTTATGTCCGTCGTCAATGTCGTATGCGTTGGAGGAGTGCCCCATGGCACAGGATGCGCCCATAAATCCCAATCTTTTTTGAGAACCGATGATGGGAATATCTCCCTGTGGGTAGATCCGTTCCGCAAGCAAAAGTCCGGCCCGAAACTGGCGGGAACGGCTTCCCGCGATCAAGGCACCCATTAGATCAATAAAGCAGCCCTTCATTCGGTCTTGAACTTCATGGGGGAGCTTATTCCAATGTGTATTCAGTATAAATTTCTCAAGTTTATAATCTGTGTTAAAATTCATGATTTCATCCTCCTTTTTTTTAGTATATCATGAAAAAGAAGAAAAAACAACTAAATGACAAAAAATGGCACAAATTTTGCAGTTTTTGGCACGGAAAAAAGAGAAATTTGTGAGATAATATAATATATGTATATAAATTCTAATCTAAAAAAGAAAGGAAACAGATATGATTTACGGAATTTTAAAGGACATAAAAGAGGGAGAGTACCGAGTGATTTCTACCCCCAACGAAGTGAAAAGCATTGTTGCGGCGGGACACGAGGTTTGGGCGCAGAGGGGTTGCGGCGTGAAGGCAGGCTTCTCCGACGAGAAATACGTAGAGGCAGGCGCCAAGATCGTGGACACCATGGAGGAGATGTGGGCAGGCTGTGATATGGTCGCCAAGGTAAAGGAATTTACTCCCATTGAGTATCCGCTTATGAGAGAAGGACAGATCATTCTCGGCTGTATTCACCCCGCGGGACACCCCGAGGAGGTGGATGCCATTTTGAGATCCAAGTGTATCGCTTTTACCGCTGAGGACGCCCATCGCTTTGGCTCCCCCAACTGTGAGGCGGCAGGAAAGCAGGGCGCGCTGTTTGGTTTGGAATCCATGCTCACTATCAACGGCGGCAAGGGGAAATATGTAGGTGGCTTTGCGGGTGCGCCACGAATGAATGTGCTGATCCTTGGCGCAGGAGTCGTGGGCAGAGGCGCATTGGAGGTGCTTCATTCGCTGGGCGCAAACTGTACGGTCATGGATATCAACGTCGGCGTGCTTCGTACACTCCTGAGCCAGTATAAGAGCCAGATCAATACCATGCTTTGCAACAGGGAAGCCATCGCTTCGGTACTTCCCGAAACCGACATGGTGGTCAACTGCGTTAAATGGGATAAGAGCCGCACCGATTTCCTCATTGATAAGGAAATGCTGAAGCTCATGGAGCCCGGTTCGGTGCTCGTTGACATTTCCAACGATGACCCCGGTGCCATTGAGTCCAGTCATGAGACCCATCACGATGATCCCCGATATGTGGTCAATGGTGTCGTACACTACTGTGTATCCAATATTCCCGGTGCCGTTGCCAACTCCACCTCGCTGGCATACGCGTCTGAGATGCTTCCTATGGTGATGAGTATTCTCAATGACGGTGTGGCAGGTTGCTGTGTCAAGGATGGCTTCTATCGCAGAAGCTTGACCGCATACCGCGGATATTTGACTCATGAGGAGACCAGCGCGATCCAGAATAAGCCATGGATCCGTCCCGAGGACGTTCTCGGGATCAGCGATCAGCGCCTCGATCCCGCGCCTCCCGCAACGGT
>JAZNVA010000253.1:0-6960 GCA_045592565.1 Eubacteriales bacterium
ATCAAGCCCGCGGGCATCCTTTCCGAGGGACAAGCCCTCGACAGTCTGCCCGTCCTGTTATCAGCGGAGCTGAACCGCCCCGTCTATCCCGTTCACCGTCTGGATCGGGGAACCGAGGGACTGATGGTATTTGCCCTGACACAGCCATCGGCGGCGGAGCTTTCCCGACAGATCGTTGCGGGGGAGCTGAAAAAGGAATATCTGGCGGTGGTTTGCGGCGTGCCCCCAGAGGAGCGGGGGAGCCTTTGCGACCTGCTGTTTTACGACCGTCGGGCGGGAAAATCCTTCGTGGTAGACCGCGCCCGTAAGGGCGTGAAGGAAGCGCGGCTGGACTATATCCTTTTGGCAAGAGGACGGGACACCGCCCTGCTTCGCGTTCTGCTTCACACGGGACGTACCCACCAGATCCGCGTCCAGCTCGCCTCTCGAGGATTGCCGCTGGTGGGGGATCGCCGCTACGGCGCGCCCATCGCGGGGAGGAACCCCGCTCTTTGCTCCCACGCCCTCGCCTTTTCCCACCCCAAAACGGGAGAGCCAATGCGCTTCCGCTATTTTCCCGAAGCGGAGGAGGGAAGTCCGTGGGAGGAATTTGCGCTTGACCAAAAGGAATAAACGGCTTTGTTTTTAAGAGCGCCCAAGGCAATCGGGCGCTTTTCTTTTTTCTCAAAAAATCTTCACAAAAAAATCAAGAAAAACGGGGAAAATCTGTGTGTAATTCATGAAATGTTTATAAATATATGGTATAATGTATGGTGTATATCTATCCCGACGGCGAAAATTTTTCTTCCGACGGGAAAATCAGGAAAGGAACTTCCAAAATCATGATAAAAATCGAGCATCTGGTAAAGAACTACGGCGCAAATTGCGCTGTGGACGATATCAGCTTTGAAGTCAAAAAGGGAGAGATCGTGGGACTGCTTGGGCCCAACGGCGCGGGCAAGAGCACGACCATGAATATCCTCACGGGCTATCTGTCCTCCACCTCAGGCAGTGTCTCGGTGGCGGGCATCAACGTGCTGGACAACCCTCTGGAGGCGAAGAAGCATATCGGGTATCTTCCCGAACAGCCTCCGCTGTATCTGGACATGACCGTAGAGGAATACCTGATCTTCAACTACAATCTGAAGGGCTGTAAGCTGAATCGGAATAAGCATCTGGAGGAGATCTGCGAGGTCGTCAAGATCAAGGACGTGTACAAGCGTGTCATTCGCAATCTTTCCAAGGGCTACCGCCAGAGAGTGGGTATCGCTCAGGCTCTTATCGGTTCTCCCGAGGTCATCATCTTCGACGAGCCCACCGTAGGTCTGGATCCCAAACAGATCATCGAGGTGCGCAACCTGCTCCGCAATCTGGGCAAGGAGCACACCGTCATTCTCTCCACCCACATCCTGCAGGAGGTTCAGGCGGTCTGCGACCGTATCGTCATCATCAACAAGGGTAAGATCGTCGCTGACGAGAAGACCGAGAACATCACCAGAGCCGTGGAAAACAACCGCCGCTTCACCGTAAAGATCTGCGGCCCTCAAAAGGAAGTCCTTTCCATGCTTCGCTCCCGCCAAGGGATTCTGCGGGCAGAGGTCCTTCCCAAGCGGGACGGCGATGCCTATACCTACAACATCGAGAGCGAGGTCGGCGTGGATATCCGCAAAAATCTGTTCTACGCCCTTGCCGAGCGGAACTGGCCGTTGGTCGGCATGGAGACGCTGGGTATGAATCTGGAGGACATCTTTATCGCCATCGTGGATCAGTCCGCCACCGCCCGTTATGAGAAAAAGGGCGCGATGGGGATCGGCGGCGCCGAGGGCGAGGTGGCAAAGGATCTTCTTGCCAAGGCAAGTGACAAGCAGGGCGGGGAATTTTCCGCTCTGTTCGGTAACGAAACAAACGAGGGCAAGTAAGAAAGGAGAGATAATACCGTGTTTGCAATCTATAAAAAAGAGCTTCGCTCTTATTTCATCAACGCCATCGGCTACGTCTATCTGGGCGTATTTCTGGCAGCGGCGGCGCTGCTGTGCTGCTACACCACGCTGGTAGCGGGAAGCTACCTCACCGCGGATTATTTCACCGCGCTGGTCTTTTCCTTCGTGATCCTGATCCCTCTGCTGACCATGAAGCTGTTTGCCGAGGAGAAAAAGCTCCGTACCGAGCAGCTCCTGCTCACCGCCCCCGTCTCCATCTGGGGCATGGTGCTGGGAAAATATCTGGCGGCGGCTACGATTTTTGTGGGCTCGGTCCTCGTGTCCTGCATCAATCTGTTTCCTCTTTATACCTACGCGCACGCCGAAAAGCTGGCGGACGCCTACGGCGTGACGCATATCGGTCCTCAGACAGCGGAGATCTTTTCCTGTGTGGTGGGAGTGATCCTCATCGGACTCGCCTTCCTCGCCATCGGTCTGTTCATCTCCTCCCTGTGTGAGAACCAGCTGGCGGCAGCCGTCATCACCATCGCCATCATTCTGGTGATGCTGATCCTTGACGTGCTGAACAATTTCATCAACGTCTACGCCATTCGGTTTATTCTCAGCTGGGTCTGTGTGCTCAGCCGCTTCACCAATTTCACCACGGGCATTCTGGATTATTCCGCGATGCTTTACTATTTGTCCTTGGCGGGGATCTTCCTGCTGTTGACGGTGCGCGTTTACGACAAGCGCCGTTGGGGCTGAGAAGGAGGAGATGCATATGAAATGGAACAAAGCAAACAGCCGCAAGCTCCGTTACGGCGGGGTAACGGCGATCCTTACCGCTCTGATCATTGCGGTGATCCTCATCGTCAATGTCATCTTCTCCGCATTGGCGCAGAAGCTGGTATGGTATTCCGATCTGACACCCGAGCTGCTCTTTACCCTCTCGGACAACTGCGTGGATCTGCTGAAAAACGGAGATCCCACCTTTGAAAACAGCACCTCCATCATCTCCCGCATCGACGAGGACCGCGCCGCCAAGCGGGCGGAGGATCCCGACTTTGAGGACGAGGATCTGATGGTCGAGCTGATCTTCTGCGACGATCCCGACAAATGGGAGGCGTCGGAATACACTCGCTACGTCTACGAGACGGCGCGCCAGCTGGAGGCGGAATTCCCTGATTACATCCGCATCAAGAACGTGGATATCGTCTGGAATCCTTCCGCTGTTTCCAAGTACGGAAGCTCCATTCAAAAGACCAGTGTGATCGTCACCTACGGTGCTCAATACCGTGTACGCGCCCTGGATTCCTTCTATCTCTATAACACGGAGGGCGGGGGAGAGAAGCCTTGGGCATATACGGGCGAGAAGGTCCTTGCCTCCTCGATCCTTGCCGTCACCCGCACCGACGCGCCCATCGCTTGTATTACCACCAATCACCGCGAGGATTGGGATTCGGGCAACGGAGCGGAGCTTTTGAACGTCTTGGATCTGGCAGGCTACAAGGTCCAGCGTCTGGATCTTGCGCAGGAGGAGATCCCCGCTCAGTGCCGTCTGATCGTGGTATTCAACCCCTACGACGACTTTAAGGAGGAAGACGGACTTTCGGATATTGACGAGATCGTCAAGCTGGACGCCTTTTTGGACAAGGCGAACGCCCTCATGGTCTTCCAGTCTCCCGAGGCGGGACGTCTGGAGGTGTTCGAGAGCTATCTGGCAGAATGGGGCATCTCCTTTGACAGAAAGCAGGAGGGCAACACCTACCACTCCCATATCATTCAGGATACCACACAGTCTCTGTCGGTAAGCAACGCGGGCTTTACCTTCAAGGCAGACTATTATACCCAAGGACTTGGCGGACAGGTGACCGAGGAGCTTCGCGCTCGCTCCGCGTCCTACCCCACCGTAGCGTTCAAGAATGCCATGTCCATCTCCTATTCCGACCAATTCAGCCCCGCCCACTACACCGACGAGGAGGACTCCTCCATTTCCTTTGACTACGGAACGGCAAACGTGGACGGCTATACCCGCTCCATCTACGACGTATTCGTTACAAGCGCAGGCGCTGTGGCAACTGCCAACGGTCAGGTCGTAGAGCGTGCCACCGCCAACAACCCGCTCAAGCTGATGACCATCTCCCGCGAGAATCACTCGGTTCAGGAAAACAATCTCTTCACGTCCGAGGATGCGGCGTACGTTATGGCGTGCGGCTCCGCGGAGTTTGCCTATAACACGGCGCTGGGCAACGAATCCTACGGCAACGGCGCGTATCTGGAGTACGCTCTGCGCCACATGGGACAGGAGCCTGTTCCCGTGGGACTGACCATGAAGCCCTTCGGCGACTATACCATTGACTCCATTACCACGAAGGAAGCCACCCAATATACGGTCGTTCTCACCGTTGTTCCCGCCGTTCTGGCGATGGGCGCGGGGATCTTCGTCATTGTAAGGAGAAAATACAGATGAGTATTGCCCAGAAGAAACAAAAAACCCTCATGAGGCGGCGTAAGACGGCGATCATTCTGTCCTCCGTTCTGGTGCTGGTTCTCGTGGCGGCGTTGGTGATCGTCATGGACTTTGCCAGAACCTTCACCTTTGAGGACGTGGACGGGAGCTCCTACTATATCCGTAAGCGGAGCGGCGCGTACGCCATGTACGACGCGGAGAGAGAGACCGTTCCCTTTGACGAGGAATATTCCTGCTACGTGACCGCGGCGGGAACCATGGTCAAGGTGGACGCCGAAACGGGCGCGTGGGAGATCTTTGCCGTGGTGGATACCGAGGGCTACGAGGTGGTGGGAACCTCCTCCCGCCTTCTGCTGTTCCCCCGCGTGCAAAAGGAGGATCTGCTCTCGCTGGAGGTCCACAATGCCCACGGAACCTATACCTTTGCTCGCCGCAATGAGGCGGGAGAGCTTGACGGGGACGCGGCGTTCGTGATCGACCATTCCCGTATGACTGCCTTCAGCCCCGAAAAATTCACCTCTCTCCACGTAGGAGCGGGATACACCCTCTCGCTGGAGAAGCTGACCGATCCCATTCGGGATGAGAACGGGGAATACACCGAGTACGGTCTGGCGCCCGAAACTCGTTTGAAAACCACCGATGAGAACGGCGAGGAGCTTGCCGAGCCGATAGAATACGACTACGAGCCCGCCTATTATATTCTGACACAAAAGAACGGAAAAACCCACAAGGTGATCATCGGAGATCCGCTCGTCACGGGGAACGGCTACTACGCGCAGTACGTGGAGCTGAAGGACGGCGAGGAAAATCCGCTCCCCGGTGTGTACGTGTTGGACCAGACCACGGGAACCCACGTCAATTACGCCATCGAGGAATACGTCCTCCCCAAGATGACCTATACCCTGAACATGAACAACTACTACGATGTAGAGGACTTTACCATAAGCCACCTCAAGGAAGGTGTCTCCACGGGAGATAACGATCCGTATCAGGATATGATCTCCTTTACCTTCGTGGATCTTTCCGAGCGGGTGGGAACGCTGGCAACTACCGTTCCCTTTGAGTTCAAGCTGGATCTGGTCGGCTTTACCCCCACCATGTCCTCCATCGACGAGTGTCTGTACGCCATGTACGATCCCACCTTTTCGGAGGAGCAGAGCGTTCGCGTCCTTGCCCCCACCGACGAGGATCTGGCTCGATACGGACTGTTTGCTCCCGTGACGGACGGCGCGGGCAACGTGCAGAAGGACAAGAACGGGAACGACAAGTACGTGCCCTTTTCCGCCCACCGCATCTCCTTCGCTTACGACGTAACGGACGAAAACAACAAATATTCCTTTACGGTGGAGCATTCGATCCTTATCAGCCGTCCCGATGACGAGACGCTGAATCCTCGCGACAACTTCTTCGTCTACGCCGCGTTTCGGGAATACGTGAAGAACGAGGACGGCTCACAGACCGCCATCATGACCTATTCCTCGGATATGATCGTTGAGGTGGAAAGCCACTCCCTGGAATTCCTCAACTGGGATCGCGGAGATTGGGTCAGCACCAACTATATCGGCGGAACGCTTGCCTACGTGACGAAGATCGAGCTCTCCTCCCCCGATTATTCCGCGTCCTTCGACGTGGATAATTCGGCGTCCACCCCCAATGAGGACGGAACCTTCAACGCCGATTATATCAAGATCTCGGGGTCCGATTCCAAAGGAAACAAGCGGTCAACGCTCAACCAGCTGACCTTCCGCGACGTAAATAACCACGTCTGGATCATCACCTCCAAAAACCTTCAGGTCTATTCCCTGAAGGGAGAGCTGCTGACCATGAACAAGGATATTCCCTACTATGCGTACAACAAGCTGGGAGATCAGGCGCTTTGCCGAAACGGATATATCGACTGCAACGGATATGACGTCGAGGTCACGGCAGATACGGTTCGGGTATACAGCGACGATCATTCGACGCTGCTGGAGGAATATCTCCGTTACGACACGGATCTGTTCCGACTCTATTACACCATGCTGCTTCACGCCACGATCATCGACTCCTATGAGCCCTCGAGCGAGGAAGAGCTGCAGAAGATTCTGGACAATGAGATCCTGACCATGACCATTACCAGCTCCGACGGAAAGAATACCCAGACCAACACCTACTCCTTCTACCGTATCTCCGCCCGAAAAGCGTATATCACCATCAATGGCAACGGCGGATTCTACGTTTATAAGAATCGGGTAGATAAGTTTATCACCGACGCCCAGCGCTTCTTTGCGGGTGAGGTGATCGATCCTACCGCCAAGAATTGACGGCAGGAATCATCAAACAAGAGAAAAGCCACGATCGAAAGGTCGTGGCTTTTCGTTCTCTTTGGTTCAACGGTCACGCCGTCTTGCGCAAGCCGAAGGCTTGTGACAACGCGCAAGCCGCAGGCTTGTGACGACTTGCGTAGCAAGTCTGTCATCCTGAGCCGAGTTCTACGCGGGGGGGAACGGTACACAAACAGATCGAAGGATCTGTCTGCGAAGCAGACTTATCTGTCAACGTCAAAGGGACTTGCGACCTCCGAAGGCGAGTGGAATTTTGCCTTCGGCAAAA
>JAZNVA010000254.1:0-20693 GCA_045592565.1 Eubacteriales bacterium
GGTATCCTCCACGCTTCTTTCGCGGTTCCCGCGCATCAAAAATCTGCTCAGCGCACGTCCCGCCACGTTGATCCGTGACGGTAAGCTCTGCGGACGAGAGATGAAGCAAGCACGGCTTTCCGCCGACGAGCTGATCAGTGAGCTACGACAGCAGGGCATCACCGATCCCGCTGAGGTGCGGTATGCCATTTTAGAGCAAAACGGAAAAATTTCAGTCATTCCAAAGGCATCTTGCCGTCCTCCTACCGCAAAGGAGATCAAACTGACAGTAAAGGACACCGGGCTCTATCACATCATTATAGATAAGGGCGTATTCAATAAGCACAACCTAAAGGATCTTCAATTGGATCAAAGCAAGCTGGAGCGTACACTCGCGACGCATGGACTTATGCCGAAAGACGTCTATTTAATGATGATGAATGATGAGGGCGGCATGGAAATCATACGAAAGGACGAGACAACATGAAGGCATTTTGGGCTTCAGTGATTTTGTTTGGACTCCTATTGATCGGCATCGTCGGGAATGCGATCTATCTATGCAACAGCGCGGACCAAATTCGGGCTTTGGAACTCCTCTTAGACGAACCGTCGCAAAGGCAAGAAAACCTTTTCCTGCTGGAAGAATCGTGGGCGAGGAAACAAAAAATCATTGCACTCTCTGTTGAATTTGAGAGCATTGACCGCATAACGGAAGCGATCAGCGGTCTTAGATGGGCATATTCCACGGAAGAAAAAGAGGAATTTGAACGCTATCGCATCCTTCTTTTAGATGCGATCGATAAGATGGAGCGGGCGGAGAAGCTTTCTGTGGAGAATTTATTTTGATTTTTATAATATAAAAAAAGCAGGAGGGGACTTTTTACAAAAGCCCCCTCAGCACATCTTATATTCAATTCTGAAGCAATTCCATCAACGCCGTCTCCGCACTGTCGGCATGGTGGTTACATATCGCATACAGCTCCTTGGAGCGCTGTCCGATACAATAAGAGATCTTTGCATTCTTCATCATGGAAATATCATTTTCGCTATCTCCGATACAAGCCGTTTCAAATCCCGAGATCAGCAATCGCATTTGCAGATTGGACAGTGCCGTCCCCTTGTTGACAAACCGATTCACGTATTGCACCACTCCGTTCGTTCCGCCCTCCCATTGAAGTCGCAGCCCACACAGAGGGGGGAGCTGTATTGCTCCGCCGCAAACGGTCACCTTGAAAACCTTTTCCGAAATTTCCCCGATTCGTTGAATTGGAATCGGTTCAAATCGTTGGATATCCTTTGTCGGCTCTCCTACTATGTAGTTCCGTCCGGTGCCATGCAGAACGAAGGGATGCTCCTTTGGATCCAGACGAAAGAACCGAACCAGATCCTCCAGCTCGATCTTTCTTTCATATATTTCTTTTCCTTGATAGATGGTATAAGCACCCTCACAACAAGTAAAAAAAGCTATATCTTCCCATTCCGACAGGTAGGGCAGCATCTCGCCATAGGTTCTTCCCGAGGAAAACACCACGGTCGTTCCCTTCTCTTTTAGTTGACGGATCAAATCTTTTGTCCGCTCTGATAAGGTTTTCTGTCCGTAGGGCAGGACCGTTCCATCCAGATCCATCACCACGAGTTTGATCATATTCACATCCCCTTTCCGCTCCCTTCGGGGCGATTTTTTATTTCCGCATTGCGGCGATCTTCTCTCCATCGGGCGTAACGTACGCCGTCCAGTTGGTATGATAGATCACCATACCCGGCTTTCCACCCGCGGTTTTTTTGACGTTTTTGGCAAGAAGGTAGTCCACTGCAATATTTCCACCCTCCGCCTTGGAATAATACGCCGCAATCTCTGCCGCCGTTGTAAAATCCAGATCGGTAGGATCCTGCCCCTCGGTCACGAGGACAACGTGAGATCCGGGCACATGCTTGGCGTGAAACCAATAGTCATGCTTTGCCGCCAAGCGATGAGTAATATATTCGTTTTGCACGTTATTCTTTCCGCAAAGAACACGCATTCCGTCAGGAGTTCGAAACTCCATCACCGCGGGATTGTGCGTCTTATGGGCGGTATAGGACTTCATGCGGGAAGCATAGCCTGATCGATACAGCTCGTCACGGATCTCCAACAGGTCGCTGGGAGATTCTGCTCTCCGTAGCGCCTCGAACACGGTGGAAAGATAGGAAAGCTCTGCCTCTCCCAGCTCGATCTGACGCGTCAGCTCCACCTTGGCGGTCTTCGCCTTATTGTATCGCTTATAGTAGCGCTGGGCATTGCTCGCGGGCGTCAGGCGGCTATCCAGCTCGACTCGAACCGTCTCAAAGCTTCCGTCCTCGCGCATACGCTCGTAATCCTCAAACTCTGCAAAGCTGTCCCCCCGCTTCAGACGATAGATATTGGCAGTGATCAGATCTCCATAGCGTTTATATTCCAATCCTCGCTCACAATCGGCAAGCTCTCCCCGTTGCGCCTCCAGCTTTCGGCGGATCCGCGCCTCTGCTGCCGTCACCAGCCGCAATATGTCAGATGCGCGTTGATGGACTCTTTGTTCCCGATCCCTTTTCTCAAAATAGAGATCAAAGAGCTTCCCCGCCCCCGAGATCGGGCGGCACTCCGCATTACCGTATTGCATCAACGGAAGGAAGGAATACTCCAATGTTTTCTCTCCATCCAGCACCAAGGATGGCTCAAAGCTTTCGGTACGGATCCGTTCCGTTACCGAGGAAAATTCCCACCACAGATCATCACGGAAGCAATACCGTATGGGAGTATCCGTATGTCCCGTAGCGCGGAACACGATCTCGCGCGCCACTACAGGAGCCATTCCCATAAAGGAGCTGACGATCCATCCGTCGCAACGCCGCTCCGCCGATTCTGTCTCCAGCAAGGAAAAAAATCGATCCGCAGTGATGTCCAAGGGATTTTCCTTTTCTTGAGAAGGGGGCAAAGCATACGTCATACCCGCTAACAACTGTCGTTTGCTGTCCAGAGAAAAATCAGCTGTCCGCAACGCGGTAATGATTTTTTTGTTTTCGTCAGCAAAGATCAGATTGCTGTATTTTCCCATCAGCTCAGCGATCAGATACCGACGGCAGGAAAATCCAAGCTCATCTCGGGTATCAAAGCCGAGAAAGGCAACTCGGTCAAACTCCGCCTGCGTGATCTCCACCAGCTTCGCCCCTTGCAGGTATTTTCGCAATAGCATGCAAAACATGGGAGGATTCTGGGGATTTTCCTTTGTGACCTCGGTAAATCCAATTCGTGGATTGCCCGATCCCGCATTGATCAACAGCCGTCTGCCGCCCTCAAAGCTGCGCATTTGCAAAACGATCTCGTCTCGCTCAGGCTGGTAAACCTTTTCAATTCTCGCCCCATCCGCCGCTTTGCGGATCTCACTCAGGGCGCATGCCAGCATTCCCGCGTCAAACGCCATGGATCTCCTCCTGTGTGAATTTCTACAATATTATTTATATAGATCAGCCAAACATTACCCGATCTACTTCATTCAGGGATTCAAAAACAAAATCCGGCTGATCTGCGGGCGCCGCCGCGTCCACGTCTGCGGGTTGTGTTTCGCCCGAAAGCACCAGAACGGATGTGACACCAAATTTCTTACCAAGAGCGATATCGGTATACAGGCGATCGCCAAAAATACACATCTCATCGTTTTTGAAGCCCGTCGCTTCTCCGATCATCTCAATGGTTTCCTTATAAGGCTTTCCAAAGTAGGTGGGCACCTTTCCCGTAGATGCGGTGCAAAGTGCCGCGATGGCGCCACTGTCGGGAATGAAGCCATTCTCGGTGGGACAGTTGTAGTCCGGATGAGTGGACAGATACTCCGCTCCCTCCCGAATGAAACGGCAAGCATGATTCAGCTTCTCATAGGTCAGCGACGTATCAAAGCTGGTAATAACGATATCCGCCTTATCCTCGGTTCCGTTCAACAGCCGAATCCCCTTGGCGCGGTACTCCTCACAAAGCTCGTCGGTTGCCACCAGATACACCGATTTTCCCGCGCGGAATCTCTGCAAGAATTCCAGAGTAACGTCTCCCGAGGTCATGATCTCATCGGGACGAGGCTCAAAGCCGAGACGTGCCAGCTTCTGCTGATAAAACGGGGACGTATGCGACGCGTTGTTGGTAAAGAAAAGCACCTTCTTTCCTACCGCGCGGAGATTTTTGATATACCGAATGGCAAAATCAAATGGATTACCTCCCAAATAAATCGTGCCGTCCATATCAAAGATATAAAGTTTTTTCTCACCCAGCAGCTTCGGGTCGGGATTTTTAAAATTCATACTGTTATTCCTTCCTTTTCTCGTTGTTTTTTATGTTTTCTTAAAATATTATAGCATATTCTTGCTTTTTTTGCAAGGTCATGCTATAATATAGTTAAACATTTTATTAAATCGTTTCTCTGGACAGGAGGATTCCCCATATGAAAACAGTCATCGGTATCGACGTAGGCGGAAGCACCACAAAAATTGTCGGGTTTCAAAAAGAAAACGGACAGTGCAAACTGATCGATCCCATATTTGTACGCGCTACGGACGCCATCACCTCCGTGTATGGCGCTTTCGGTAAATTTACCATGCAAAACGGACTTGCTCTGTCCGATATTGACAGCGTTCTTATGACGGGCGTTGGTTCGTCCTTCATGGAGCAATCCATTTATGGACTTAACTGCCGAAAGGTATCCGAATTCCAATGTGTCGGTCTTGGCGGACTTTATCTGTCGGGACTGGAAGAAGCCATCGTGGTCAGCATGGGAACGGGTACGGCTCTGATCCATGCCACCAAAAAAGGCGGAACAGCAGAAACCGAATATTTGGGTGGAACAGGCGTTGGAGGAGGAACCTTGCTGGGACTCTCCCGTCAAATGCTGGGTGTTGACACCATCGAGCATCTGGAGCAGTTGACCGAAAAGGGAGATCTGAGTAAAATCAATTTGAGGATCGGCGATATTTCAGGAGACCAGACCTTCCAGATCGGAGCGGAGATCACCGCATCCAACTTTGGAAAGCTCTCGGACATTGCCAACAAACACGATATCGCGCTTGGCATCTCTAACATGGTCGCCGAAACCATTGCGATGCTTGCGGTCTTTGCAGCCAGAAGCTATCAGATCCGTGACGTGGTTCTGACAGGCAACCTGACAACGCTTCCCTCCGTTATCAAGGTATTTGAGGGACTTGAGGCAACCTTTGGCGTTCGATTTCTGATCCCTACCCACGCGCAATTCGCTACTGTCATCGGTGCCGCTCTGTCCGATCAATCCCTGCGAAACAATCTTTTTTACAACAAAAAAGATTAAGAGAGTTTTTTATTTCAATTTCATTCAAAAAACGCCGCGACAGCCCTTAAGGATCGTTGCGGCGTTTTCTTGTTTCAAACAGATCACAAAAAAGGGTTGCCCTTGGGCAACCCTTTTGATTTGAAAAATGTTTGGTATCAATCTGCGGTCAGACCGGAACGCTCGATACCCTGTACCAGATACTTCTGACAGAAGAGGTACATGACAACCAGAGGCGCAATGATCATAATACCAATGGTATTTCTGATCGCGGACAGATACTCGGGAAGTGTTCCGTAGTCCTTTCCGAGAACGAGAGATTCCGGAACCTTCGAAGGAAGATCCTTCATCAGAACGATCTCGCTGGCACTGTTGAAGAATACTCCCAGATAGAAGTCGTCCGTCCACTGCCAAGAGAAGGCAAACAAGAACACAGTAATCATCATCGGCACCGAAAGGGGCAGAATGATGGTAAAGAAGGTGCGGAATACGCCCGATCCGTCGATATACGCGGATTCCTCCAGCTCATCCGGAACGCCTCTGAAGAACTGACGGAGCATAAAGATGTAAAGTCCGTTCTTAAATGCAAGTCCGGAAATCGACAGGATGATCAAAGGCCAATACGTATTCATCAGGTTAATACCGTAACCATCCGCAAACCGTTCAGTCCATGCTGCCGTATCGGGAATGATATCGACCACACCTTCCAGGAAGGTATGACCAAACAAAGTAAATCCACCGCCGTTCAGGAACTGTACGATACCCAGGATATCAAAGTTCAGGAACTTCATGTTGATGGCAAGCTGCATGGTCTGGTGAGGAATAGCGAGGGTAAGAACCACTGCCAAGAACACCAGTCCGTTTCCGCGGAACTTGAACTTTGCAAGTCCGTAAGCAACCAGACAGCAGATAAAGGTCTGAATCAAAGCGGCGCTCACCGACAGGAAGATTGTATTGGTCAGCGCGGAGAAATAATCCAGCTCTGTCCATACAGCTTTATAAATGTCGATGGAAAAATTCTTGGGAACCAATCGAACCGTTACGTCCACGAAATCCTCAGGCGCCATCACGGAGCTGGAGATCTTCGAGAAGAACGGGAACAAAATGATGTAGGAGATACCGACCAGAAGGATCAGGCGGAAAATATACCACACCACTTTTTTCAGGAAGAACAGCGACAAAAACTTTGCCTTCAGTCTTTCCTTAAGGGGAGCACGCTCAAATTCCACACGAATCTTATTTTTCGATTCTTTGCGAACTTTCGGCTTGTTATCAATATTCTGTGCGTTCATCGTGCCCTCCTCCTTAATCTTTTCTTTGATAGAATACGAACGATGAGAACACTCCTGCGGCAAGCGCCATAATCAGGATAACGACGAGGAAGTAGATCCACGCCATTGCTGAGCTGACAGGCATGTTCTTTACGTATTCTCCCGAAATATAGGACATGACAACGTTCGAATCCGTGGTAAACGAGTCGATGATCGTATAAATTCCGTTTACAAGAATCATCGGGCTGATCATCGGGAAGGTGATCTTCCAGAAGGTTTCCCATGAGGTTGCTCCGTCGATCTGTACCGACTCATAAATAGCGGGAGAGATCGACTGCAGACCTGCAAGGAAGATCAGCATCTGTACACCGGAACGGTTTACAATATTAAAGATGTTATTGATCGCCGTCACAACGAAGGTAACCAATCCCTGTCCAACAGCCATTCCGGAGAACAGCTGCTCAATATCCATCGCGGACACGATATCGCCTGCCGCGCTGGATCCCGAACCGTCGTCGATTCCTTCGGTCGATCCCATCGCCTCTCCGTTCAGGTCTGCCGCATTGATGCTTTCCATCAAACCGGTAGCCAGAATAACGGGAATGAAGAAGATCGCGCGGAACGCGGCACGTCCGACCATCTTCTGGTTGAGCAATACAGCCACAAACAGAGAGAAAATCAGAATCATGGGAATCTCAAACGCCATGTTTTGCAATCCCTGCAACAAAATCTCTACAAAGTCGGGGTTCTCAAACAAAACCTCTTTGTAGTTTGCCCAACCGGTAGGATTGAACTCCGGCTTTGCACCTCCTCCGGGGAGGTGCATAGAGCTGAAGCTGTAAGAAATGGAGTCAATCATGATCGGCAGATATACCAGAATAAAGCCCAGAACGAAAGGAAGAACAAAAATCCATCCTGCACGCGCCTTGCGGCGGTCCAGAGAGGCTATTTTTTTCTTCTTCTTGGGTGCTTGTGTTTTCATTTCACTTGTCATAAAAAGTCACCTCTCCTTTCCTTACGCTCCGCGATTTAATACAATATATCCGTACGCGTCAACGGTATAGGTCATTCCGCCAAAGGAAACACTGACACGGTAGTCGTTAAAGTTCAAAATGAACTCGGTTCCATCGGAATAACGCTCATAAACAACCATGTTCTCAGCGGCAACATACTTGTCGCTGTTGGAGGCTGCTCCGATGGTACTACCCACATTGCCATTGCCGCTCTGCTGACCAAAGCTGGGTGCCGTGTAGGTAAAGGATTCCGCATTGATCAGAACGGCAACGTCGGAGGTTGCATATTCCTCTGCGGTGGTATCTGCTTCGTCCTCAAGCACAGCGACCTGCAAAGCCGTTACGTCAACACCGACCTTCTTAGCCAGTGCCATCACACTGTCTGCCTTATCGGGGTTTGCGTAATCTGCGGCAACCAGCGCATTGTATGCATTCACGAACTCGGTATCGGTTACCATTGCCTGGAGCTTATCCATGTACTCGCTCTTGAAGATCTCGCCCGCGTTTGCTTCCAGCAGATCCATGCCCTTGACTACGCTGTTATACGTATTCATCAAGCCATTGTACTCGTTCAACAGCTGAGTAGCGGCGGTATAAACGACTTTCAGCTTATCGGAAACTGCCTGTGCAGCGGTCTGTGCTTCTGCCTTTGCGGCATCGCGCACAGCTCTGGTTCCGGTGGTCTCCTGCTCAACCAAGCTCTTGGCAGCTGCCAGTGCATCCTGAGCATTTTGATATGCAAGCTCCAGGGCGGGATCGGTAGGAGCCGCATCCAGCGCTGCCTTCGCAGCTTCCACTTCCTGCTCCTTCACAGCTACATCAGCCTTCTTGTCTGCATGAGCCTCCTGTGCGAGCTTGTATGCATCCTGCTTAGCGCCGGCATCAGCGATCAGCGCGTTCATCTCGGCAACAAGCGCATCAAACGCAGTCTTGCTTGCCGCGATATTGTTGTTTTTCAGTGCAACGGTTCCTTCCAGAATCGTCTCGTGAGCCTTCTGGATTTCTTTACGCTTTGCTTCCGCAATTGCATTGGCAGCAGCGATCTCCAGTGCGATCTTGTCAGCAACCGACTGCATTGCATCAGCCATCAGCTCATCGTCATCGGGAACGCGAACCGCATCCAGGAACCGGTGATCCTCAATGGTGCTGGTCTGAACGTCCTTCAAAAGGCCGTTCAACTCGTGATACATGCTCACCACGTCGCTGAACCAGATATCGTAACGAACCGAGTAATACTTACTCAGAGTCTCATACTCCTTAAGGTTCTCGGTATTACGGTAGGACAGAATGAACTTCAGGGCTGCGCCGCTCTCCAGACTCTTCAGGAACGCATAGTCCAGATTTCCTTCCATATTGGCAGCGGAGCCGGACAGCTCTACGTAGCCGTGCAATACGATACCAAGGAAGGGTACCGATGCGGAGGACAACGAATAACGGCTGGAGTCCAGTGCGATATCGGTAATGTGATCCACGTATTTCCAGCAATATGCATTTCCGCCGGAGGTCATCACCTCTGCATCCGCAAACTGCTCTCGAATATACTGGAACGCCTTAATGGTATACTGCTTACTGTCATCGCGGTTATAAGGCTCATCCTCGTCAAAGTCCGAGTTCAGATAACTACCCAAGGTGGATACCGAAATACCGATGGGCTCGAACTTCTGATACTTGGGAACGAACTTCTCATAGAAGCGATCGAAATAAGCGGGGGAGATTGCCAGCTCAAAGTAGCTGACGTGTGTGTGCTTGGTAGCACTGTATTCGCGCTTGGATGTATAGCGGTTATCAATGGTCTTTACCGCATGCTTCTTCAGCGTCAATCCATCAAAGAGCGTATTGTTCGCAGCAAAGACGATATCGAAATCGGGGAACAATCCGAATCCCTCGTCCTTAGCCTTGTTCAGCAGCTCATCAAACTCCATATCCTTGGATACGGAACGGTCCCATTTCAGATTATAGGGAATCGTCGCATTGGTCAAACCGCCCTTGCTGTAGCCGGTCATAATGAAATTGACGTTGCTGATCTCCTCTTCCTTCAGCTCATCATACATCGTAGCGATATCGCCAAAGCTGGTCAGAGGAGTCATCACGTTGAAGGGAATGGACAAAAATCTCTCGGTTGTCATCAGAGCACCGAAGGTCTCGATGTAAAGCGGGATATCGTCCTTCACATCCTCATCGTTCAGCCGAGTCAAGGTTCCGTTTTCCTCCAGATAGTCACGGTAAGCCTTTGCCATTCCGACATAGGAACAATCATAATAATCCTCAATGTGTCTTTCCTTTGCCGTATCGACATCAGTCAGCATGATATAACGGATCTGATAGCTTCCGGTATACTTTCTGGCAGATACAACGGTCC
Source organism: Eubacteriales bacterium (assembly GCA_045592565.1). GTDB lineage: Bacteria > Bacillota > Clostridia > Oscillospirales > CAG-272 > HGM12713. Next base: position 9,920 of record JAZNVA010000254.1, read on the forward strand.
AAGGACGCTCGGCATCATCCAAGTAATATTGATCCGTAGGACGGGGACGAGCCGACAGGATCATGGAGTTATATACGTGCTCCTGACCTCCGTGATCGGAACGGATCTCAAGCAGAGAATCTCCTTCCTCAACAATGGCAACAAAGCCACGGTCCTTCTGGTAGGGCAGCTTCAGCTCCCCTTCTGTCTCGTCGTGAACGGTCTTGATCAGATTTTCGGTCTCGACCAAGCCATATACGGGATACCGAATGGCCTCCTCGTATCTGGACGAGATCTCATGGTATGCGAAATCATCTCCGTATACCTTACCGGTAATACCCTGAGACATACCCGTCATCGCGATCGTCTCAAAATCGAACGTCGCGCCGGATCCATCAGGGAAGAAGGTATATCCGGAGTTGGGGTTTGAACCGGCGCCCATGTAGGGCAAGATCTGAATATAATTCAGACGGTACAGTGTTTCATCGAAACGGATACTGTTGGCAGGAAGTCTGACAACCAGACCCTTGTCATCCACCGTGTACTCCAGAGCCATACGGAACAGGGGTACATTTTCGGTAGCTGCCTCATAGGAAACTTCCTGATGTGCCTCGTCCATATCCTCGAAGCTGTATTCGGGATGATAGGAACGAATGTAGCCTTCCATTCTCTTGATTTCGCTTTCTGCGACCAGAGATGCCTCATCCAAAACGTAGAGATCGTATTTTTCCAACGCAGGATACATCTCCAGCATTGCATCGCGGAGAGAAGGAATATCAATATCCTTCAAGCTTACTTCATTGTAGTAAATTTTCAGACGGTTATCCAACTCGTCCTTCAGCTCACTATTCTTGAACTTCTCACCGGGATTCGTTTTTAAAAATTCAGCTTCTGCATTGGCATAGATCGTGGCGAAAAATGCATCGCCTCTTTCCTTGGAGAGCATACGAGGTAACAGGGTGCGGCTTTCCACACGACCGATCGCATACTCCACGCGGATACCGCTCTTGATGCTCTTCACAGAGATCTGACCGCGGTTTGCAGCCCAAGTATAGCTGTAATACTTGCCTTCCATGTCGGTGGTGATCTCAGTATAGTTGATAATCAACTGGGACAGCAACTGGTCCTTGGTACTGTTGATCTCCTCGTTTGCCTTGGTCACACCGATATTATAGGGGTTCGTGAACATCGATTCGCCTGTCTCTTTGTCAACGATGGCAACCTCGCCGCTGTACGCATCTACATACAGAGCATAGCGGTCATTTCCGTAACGGTAGTCCATCAGAGCCAGCTTATCCTCGGCGGTTTCAACCACATAGGTCTTGCCATCCTTTACATATTCACCGGTCTTGTAACTATACACATCCGCGCCGATCTTCTTGCTACCCGTAGGCATCATAGGAGATTTATTATCGGTCAGATAGGTATACTCTTCTTTTTTCACCTCTTCCGCGGCGATTACCAACGGAAGCGCACTCACCAGCATGAGAACAGCCAGGAGTGTCGATATTATTTTAATTGCTTTCATATAAAATCTTCCTCCTATCCGTTACATGCGATATTGGATCTCGGTAACGATATTGGTTACGAATCCAACGACCTTGCCCAGCAAGGTAGAGAACAAAAGTGCGATAAACATGATAATTACCATTCCCAGAATGGTAGACAGCGTAATGAGCACGTTCTTTCCCATGGAATAGTCGTGAGTAACCATCATTCCGAAGAACAACAGCATACCTGCCCAGATAAACGCGATAGCATTCAAGAGTCCCAGAATATCCACTTCATTTGCGAGAACAAAGTTGGATGCAATGGTGGTGGGGATCATGATAAGCACCAGAGGCAGAAGCGCGTAGCAGGTTGCCACGAAGATATCCTTAAAGCTTCCTTCTCCGTCGAACAGAGTCGTCAGACACCAGTTGGCTACGATCCACAGCGCCAGAGGAACGAGTACGCTCAGCGCGACACCACCAATGGTAGAATATTGCTTGGTGGGATTCATGATATAGCCCTGACCGATTGCCTGATAATAGAAGGCAACGATGGTCAACGCCAAGAAGGTGATCGCCGCTCTTACGGATCCTCTCTTTTCATGCTTCAGATCCCAATATCCGTCGAAGGGATGGAAGATCACGTGGAATACGTAGATCAGCTCCTGTCCATACGTTCTCTTGCCCTTCGTGATCGAAACTCTCTTATTTACCTTCTTTGCATAGCCCAAGAACTTGGCACAAGCAAAGCAAACCACGATCACAAACACGGGGATGAGAAGAATGAACTTGGACAACCATTCCTTTCTCAACTCCTTGTATGCATTGGAATAGTTCTCCGTATCGTAAGCCGACTGATACTCCGCCATAGCCTCCGCATAACGACCGCTCCGATATAGAGCGTTACCGCGTCCGATATAAGCAGCATCGAAGTTCGAGTTACGCTTCAGGATCTCAGTCCAGTCCGCATACGCCTGATCGTTTCGACGGTTGTTCTGATTCTCCAAAGCACGGATCAGGATTTCACCGTACTCGGTTCTCTCATAAACAGTAAAGGTAAAGTTTACGTCGGATTTACTCAAAAGAAGCATTTTGTCTCCATGGTAGGTTACGCCAACCAGGGAGTCTTTTCTGATATTACCCGTCTGCAAACCGTGATCGCCAAACGCGAAGAGCAGGTTGCCGTCAAAGTCATAGGTAAACACCTTACTTCTCTTCTTATCAATGATCGACCATGTTTTCTCTGGCCCGACAGCAACGTCAGATACCGTAGAAGAACCGTAGATCTCGTCGGTTATCTTCACTTTCTTGGTATCCACCTCTCCGGAGGGAGGATAAAAGCCATTACGACGCATGATCTCGTCACCCGCGGCATTCAGCATCTTTACGGGCGCGTAGTCACCGGACTTGGATTTAGAGGTGATCGCACCAACAACCTCATTCTCATAATCCGTCAAGGTGATGGTCGCGTAAATGAAGTCGCCGGTCAAGGTAATGTTATTAAAGGGAGTAGACAGCTTGACCTCAGATTGTGCTCTCTGCTCCTCGGTCTGAAACCGTCTCCAAATTCTGTCCCATGCGCTGATACTAACCTTCTGCGCACCAACAAAACCGGTAAATTCACCGCTCTCGGTCATGACCATAATACCCTGGTTGTGGTCGGTAGAGACCACATACAGTCTACCATAGTTATCCACTGCGCAAGCGATCGGCTTGAACACCTGATTCTCCTCAAACATCTCGGATTCGGGAGCATCGATAATGTCCAGAAATTCTCCGTCATGAGAGAAGGTAACCAAACGGTTGGCACCCGTATCGCATACGTAGATCTTACCGGGGATCTCCTCACCTGCCACGATCTTACCGGGAGTAATATATACACCCTGAGGCGCGCTCAGACTATCGGAAATTCCCTGAGGGTTTTTAAACGAAGAGATCAGAAACTTCACCTTATAGTTTCTATCCAAAACGATAATTCTGTTCTGATCGGGATCGGCAATGTACACATTCAACTCGCTATCCACCTCAATATCGGCGGGGTTTGTGATCTTCGCCTTACCGGCAATCACCGAGTTGTAAGCATTCTTAGCGGTTGTCACCGCAGCCTCCGCGTTTGCGATTGCCTTGTTAGCGGCATCAACCTCCTCGCCGGAGTGGATACCCGCACCCATCAGTGCTTTCAGCTCATTCTGCGCCGCAGCTAACGTAGCCTCTGCCTTTTTGATATCATTTGCCTTATCCGTTATATCGGAATAATACTTTTCCAGCATCGCCCCGTTGTACATACCCATATCTCTCGCGTCATACTGACCGTCGGGAGCAGGGGTATAAGCATCGGGAGAGTGAAGCGCTTTTCCGTCAATGGAGTAGGTATAGGTCTGATAAGGAGTTGCCGCGCTTGCAGGAAGAGCCAATGCCATAATCAGCGCAAAGATCACGCAAACAATTGCTGTAAACTTTTTCATTTGTCTCCTCCTGTATCAGTCTTTCATTCCGCTGGATCCCATGGTCTCAATGATATTGGACTGAGATACAACGAATACAAGGATCGGAACGATCATCATGACCACGGTTGCTGCCGCGCTGGCGCCGGCACGCTTGATACCGCCCGCGGTAATCTGACCGATCGCATAGTTGATGGATTTCAACTGCTCCGAATGGATATAAATCGAAGATCCTGCGTTCCAAAGCCCCTGGAAGGAATACACGATCAAGGTCAGCCATGCGGGCTTAACCATAGGCATCGCGATCAACCAGAAGGTCTTCAACTCACTGGCACCATCCAGACGGGAGCTTTCCAACACCGCGTCGGTAACGCCGCTCTCCATAAACTGCTTCATCAGGTAAAGTCCGAGGGAGGTTGCCCACGCGGGAATGATCAATGCCCAGTAGGTATCGACCATCTTAAATGCACTCATCAAAATGAAGCAGGTAACACCGGTAACGGTGGAGTGGAACATCAGCGAGGTTCTGACCAGTCTAAACATTCCCTTACCGCCGGGGAACTTGATCTTTGCCATAGCGTATGCCGCCATCGAGGAGAAGAACAGGTTTCCTACCGTACCCGCGATCGCGGTAAAGACGGTATTGAATATGTATCTGGAAAAAGGAACCATACTGGTGCTCATCAGGGTAAACAAGTCCTTAAAGTTCTTTCCGGTAGGTGCGGAAACGTAAAATCTGGGGGGGAACATCCACAACTCATCAAGAGGCTTCAGGGACTGGATCACTACGTAATACATAGGAAGGAACATAAACAATCCCATGATTACCAGCAAAACGGTTATTCCCGCGTCGCCTCCTCTGGATCGGGACAGGACGACTTTATGTTTTCTTGTTCTTAATTTTGCCATATCACGATCCTACCTTTGAAAGAATCTTCTTTACCAAGGAGTTTGCTCCGATCATCACCGCGAACAAAACTACCGCAATGGTAGAGGAATAACCAATTTCGAAACGCTGTCCGCCGTAGTCCTCCAAATGGTGAACAATGGTGTGAGCAGCATAATCAACCGAGGGGAATCCGCAAAGCGCTGTTACAACGCCGCCGAAGCCGAAGGAACTGGTAATGGACATGACCGCACCGAACATCAGCTGAGGCTTCATGTTCGGCAGGGTGATATACCACAGCTCCTGCCATCTGTTACGGATACCGTCCACGGCTCCCGCCTCGTACTGAGCCTTATCAATTCCCTGCAAGCCTGCGATAAAGGACAGGAATGCGGTACCAAGAGAGGTCCAGAGCGCGACGATGATACACAAGGGCATGACGTAGTTTGCATCCTCGAACCACGCGATTTCCGCGTTGATGATGCCCAATTTCATCAGCCATGCGTTTGCCCATCCATAGGAGTCCGAGGAGAACAGAGTACCCCAGACCAGATATACCTGACCGGAAATGGAGGGCGCGTAGAAGATCAGGGTAACGATTGCTCTGATCTTTGGGGAAAGCTCGTTGATAAACCATGCGATCAACAGGGACATAAAGTAGGATACAGGGCCTACGATTGCCGCGAAGATCAGTGTATTTTTTGCAGCAATGAGGAAGATATCGTCATCGAGGAACAACCGAACGTAGTTGTCAACAAAGACGAAACTCGGCATTTGAAGCAAGTTAAAGTCAGTGAAGCTGATCACGATGGAAAGCAAAACCGGGAGCACCGTAAAACACGTAAAGATGAGCATATAGGGCGCTACCATCAAATAAGCGACCCAATTTCGCTTCATTTCTTTCCATGTCCACTGCCAGCGGCTCATATCTTTCCGCGAAACAGCTTTCTTAGTTGCCGTTTTTGAGGACATACTTCTTCTCTCCTTCATTCATATTTTCACGGGATCCGATCATTTGTAGTCTTCGTATCTCTCAAGAGCGTTTGCCGCGTCTCTGAGATATTCGATCGCCTTACCAAACAAGTCGGAATTTGTTTTTTCCAGGGAATCCGCCAGCGCTCTGATCGACGCGAAGTCCTCGGTCTCATAGCCGGAGATCAAATCCATCACGTTGTCATAAACGTCGTCATAGGCGCTGTCGTAGGAAGAAGATTCACGAGCTTCCTTCAGCTCGGTCTCTGCCTGACTCATGCGCTTCTGTGCCAAAGTCTGTCCGAGATAATCCAACGTCTCAAGTCCAAACTCCGCACGCTTACGGGTAATTTCCTTATTGATTGTGGTAATGTAGCTCTGCAATGCAGTTGCAGGCTCTACGTTATCGGAGTAAGCATCCAGGAATGCAAACTGGGTATAACGAGAAATAATGTAGGTACCGGGATAGTTGGGAATTGCAGCCAGATTGTGGAACTGATACTCGATCTGCTCCAGCTCCTTCGCAGTCCAAGGCAGCTCCTTGAGTGCCTTCTCATTTGCGGTGCTGTGCTTTGCGGAAGGACCGAGGATCGCAACCATCTCGTTGGAGTAATCCGCCTGACACTTGGCGCCTACGTGCCATCTCATGAAGTCCCAAGCGCCCTGCTCGTTGTCGCAACCGGTAATCATAACGATTGCAGAGGAGGTGGAAACGGCAACGTTGTTGATATTGCCTTCCTCATCCTCGTAACCGGGCATGGGATAGAAGCCCCACAGACCCTCAATCTCGGTCGCAAATACCTTCAACTGGTTGTATGTTCCCGTATAGGATGCAAATCCAATGGGCATCTCACCGGTTCTGAAACGGTTTGCGAAATCGTACTTATAGGGGAAGGAATACATGGTGAACAGGTCACACATGGTGGTAAACGCTTCCAAAGCCACGTTGGAATCCAGATTGATTCTCATTCCGTTATCCGCGAACAGCTCGCCGCCGCTCTGGTAAAGGAATACGTTGGAATCATTGTGCATACCGATCATCATGTTGTGCGCCTGAAGATCGGGGATCGCTTCTTTTACGTCGTCCCACGTCTTGGGGATCTCGATATCCAGCTGAGCCAGAATGTCCTCACGAACGAACATCATGTTAAAGCCTTGCGTCTCAGGCAAGCCGTAGCAGTGGTTCACACCTTCGGCATCCTCGATCTCCATAACCATCATAGCAGCCTTGTTAAAGTCCGCCTTGGTCTCATCAAAGCCTTCCATGTCCTCCAGACCAATCAATGCTCCGCGGATCGCGTAGTTGATAACGTCTCCCTGTCCCAGACCGATGTATACATCAGGTCCTCTTCCGGACAGGATAGAGGGAAGCAGGGTTCCGCCCGCAACCAGCTTGAGGTTGATCGGAACATTATAGTTGGGGGTAAAGTCGTTGTTGATCAATCCGCGGATAACCTGCGTCTGGTCACGTCCGTATGCCAACCATACCTCAACGACCTGGTGTTCGGTATCCTTCGAATCCACCTCTGTCATAGCGCCCATGCGGTCATAGTTTCGGAAGAAGGACTGGAAGAATCCGGTAACCTCATGAACCAATGCCTGCCAGAAGTTTGCATTTGCCTTCGGGAGCTCCTCGCCCTCAGGCTGGATCTGAATAAAGTCCAGAATCAAAGGCTGAGTCTTCGCATCGGATAACCAAGTACCCAAGGATCCGATATAGGTCTTAAGCTGCTCCAGATTCTTTGCGACCTCATCGTCATACTTACCCATGGTATCCAGCAGACGGGCTACCTTTTCCAGAGTCGAGGTCATAGAGCTCTTGATACCTGCGGCAGAATTCAGTTCCTCCACGATTGCAAGCAGCTCCTCACTCTGACGGATCATATCCATCATCGTGTCGGGCAGCACACGAGAAAAGCCGTAATCACGGAATTCATCGGGGGTCGATCCGGTCAACTGAAGAATCTTCAGGTAATCGGCGTTGATCGCGTCAAGAGCGTTCTGTACACGGCTTACGATCTTACCCATGTTGCCGAGCGTGATCTTGAATCTCAGCGTATAGGTTACATCCTTTTCGAAGTAGAACTCAAAGGTTCTGTTGGCGGATTTGGGATCGTCCTTATCCACCTTTGTACCGTCGGTCAGACCGCCCGACTGCCACTCGGAGGAATAATCGAACTGAAGTCTGCTCGCTTCCTCAAAGGGAACGCCGTCATAGTAACCGTCATCGCCCTCTTCCAGACCTTCACTGTAAATCTCCAGCATTCTGGAGGTATACATACCGTCCAGCAAATGCTGCTTGAAGCGAGGAACGATCTGATACATACCGCTGGAGGTCACGCAGAAGGTGTATTCCAACCACTGACCGGAGGTCTGCCACTTGTCTCCGCCTACGGTATTCAGTACCGTCCGCTTATTGGTGGCGGGAGAGGTAATCGCGCTGGTATTATCGGAAATGGGGTAAATGGTCTGAGTGGAGCTTCCGGAGAAATACTCACCCTCGATCTTTAACACGCCGGAGCCCTGAGGCTTTTCCTTATAGCGCTCGGAGTACTCTTCATAGGTATCGGTGTCCTCCGGAACCGTCAGACGGATCTCGGAGATAACGATGGGCTCATTGACCGATTCCATGGTCAGAGTAACGTTACCATTCTCGTCGGGAGCAATCACGAACTCAAAAGGCTCCTGACGAAATCCGTTGGCATCCACGAACACAAAGTCCTTCCATTCGGGGACCTGCTTCAGGTTGGAGCGGATCTCATTATGGTCAATATCCGTCGTAAAGAAACGAAGCGAGCCGCTATACTTGGCAATCAACTCCGTATTCACCTCGGTCCAAATCGATGGCATCTTATAAATAATGTAGACTTTTCCATCTTCTTCAGCCTTTTCAGCCTCTACACCCGCAGCCTTTGCCTCATCCAGCAGGGTCTGCGCATCCATCTTCTCGGTCACTTCCATTTTCGCATCGGGATAAACGTTATCCCACAGCTTAGGAAGCGTCATGTAACGGGCTTCCGCGAAAGGAATACTTCCGTTGATCATAAAAATACGCTCGATGGAAGTTGCCTTACCTTCCTCGGGGTAATAATTTACGATCACATTGTACTTCGCAGGATCCTTAAGGAATTCCATTTCCTCATCCTCAGCATGGATCGTCCAGGAAACTCTGCCCAGACCGGGAATCAGAAGTACATCATCCTTGCCGCCGCGGCTCACCACCTCGTAATCGGCATCGGTCAGCTTTACGCCTTCCTCATCCACACCGTTATCCAGATGCTTAACGGCATCGAAAACGATCTCCCGCTCTGCTCTGGGAATATCCTTATTGTTTTCGTCGTAATCGTCGTACGAAATTGCATTGAGCAACGCTTGGATATCGCTGGTAGTCGTATTGGAGACCGATTCATTCTTCTCTGTTTCAGCCGCACCAACACTCACCACGCAACAGCTTACGATCATAAGGACCGCAAGAGCAAGCGCCGTCAGTCTTTGAAATTTCGACTTTCTCATTCAAAAATACCTCCTACTTTTGTTTGCATTTTGAAGTTGCGAGAAACCGTGTTTCTCGCGTTCTGATGTTACCATCAGGTAATTTTACCCATGCTCTTCGCAGTTTCTTTCCGAGCGGTCGCCAAGGCAATGCATCCGTCAAAAAGCCGCCGTGAAGCTCCCTTTCTGAATCTGCGCAAGTTCGCATACGCAATAATCGTCCAACGGGCAACACCAGAGCCATCCTTCAAAGGCAGCGCAACAGGTCCGCCGCGCTGTTTTTGAAACATTTCTGACCTGAAAAGCCAAAAATGCCGTAAAATCTTGATGATATATTACCATATATTCATAAAAAAGTCAAGCAGACATCGCAAAATTCGTTTTTCTGTCACCCGATGTACAAAACCGATCTGCGTGATCCGTTTTTGAAAAAATCAGCATTTTTATCATAATTTTTTCATCGACCGACGACAAGTAACAATTATTTACCTCCAAAAAGAAATAAACTCAGTTTAGCAAGAATTTTGGGTGATTTTTTAGGTTTTTTAGTATTTCATAGCAATCATTTTTTATTAGGTAAATTGTTTTTACTATGTTACAAATTTATGAAGTTGGCACTCTGGTTTTTTTGCCCAATATTTTTGTAAAATCTGCACAATTTCTATCGCTTTTTTTCTACGCGTTGAATAATCGATTTTTTTCGATTTTTTCCGCGGTTTATCCAGAAATAAAAACAAATCCCTTCCTTTTTTGGATTTCTCCCCTATTTTTCCCTTATTTTTCCTTTTTTGTCATGAGTTCCCTATTTGCATTTACCGCGCGTTTTTTCAGAATAAAAAAAGCGGTGCAAGTTCGATACTCGCACCGCCAAGAATATTTTCGTTTTTACCGCAAAAAGCCGTTGACAATCTCTTCCTCGGCTTCTTTTTCCGTCAAGCCAAGTGTCATCAGCTTGATGAGCTGCTCTCCCGCGATCTTTCCGATCGCCGCCTCATGGATCAAGGATGCATCGGGGTGAACCGCCATGATTTCAGGGACCGCGATGACCGTAGCTCCATCCATAATGATGGCATCACATTCCGTGTGTCCCGAGCACTTGGCATTCCCTTTGATCCGAGATACGAATTTTTGTGAGGATCGATCTCTCGCAACCGAGCGGGAAATCACGTGAGTTCCCGCGTTTTCTCCGTTCAGTTCAACCTCAAATTCGGTTTCTGCAAACTGCTCACCGTGAGTCATGATTTTCTCCTTCACGATCAGAGTTGCATTTTTCGACAGTACAGCGGTCGTCTTTCTTCTGGTAGAATCCACCCCCTTGATTTGAGCAGTCTCCATCTCCAGCCTTGCATTTTCATCCAATTCCGCATGAGTATGGGGGTTCATCACGTTTTTGCGCAAACCATCCCCTTGTCCGTAATGCTTTTCGATATACTTGACTTTTGCATTTTTCGCCAGATAAAACGAGTGGATTCCACTATGCTCCGCATCCTCTGAGCCACCGTTGTGGATAC
>JAZNVA010000255.1:0-8613 GCA_045592565.1 Eubacteriales bacterium
CGCCTGTCGAAGTGTGGTGATCTGGGCGATGGGCGGAAATCTGCTGATCAGCGGCGCCATTCAGACCGGTCTGCTGGTTGCGTTTATTTCCTATGCTACCATGTTTTACGATCCCGTAAACTTCTTCGCGAACTTTTCGGATTCCGTGCAGAACGCCATGTCCTCCGTGGAGCGTATCATGGATATCCTGGACGCCGAGCCCGAGCATGACTTCGGAAAGGGAAACACCGATGCCGATATTGGCGGACAGATCGTTTTCAAGGACGTCAGCTTCTCCTTTGACCGAACCAAAAAGGTTCTTAAAAATATCAACCTGACCATCGATCCGGGTGACGTGGTGGGTATCGTGGGTACCACGGGATCGGGCAAATCTACCCTGATCAATCTGCTTCTGCGGTATTACGATCATTACGAAGGAACGATCACGGTGGGCGGTGTGGATATTCGGGATATTGATATGCAGTATTACCGTTCCTGCATCGGCTATGTACAGCAGGAGCCCCATATGTTCCATGACACCATCTTCAACAACATTGCCTACGGCGACGAGAGCTATTCGGTTGACGAGGTGATCAACGCGGCGGATATCGCCAATGCCCATGAATTTATCGTTCGTCAGCCCGACGGATACGATTCGGTTCTGGGTGAGCGCGGCGTGGGACTTTCCGGCGGCGAGCGCCAAAGAATCTCCATTGCCCGCGCAATGCTTCGTAATCCCAAAATGCTGGTATTTGACGAGGCAACCGCTTCGGTGGACTCCGAGACCGAGCACCTGATTCAGGATGCCATTGAGAATCTGATCAGCGGAAGAACGACGCTGATGATCGCACATCGTCTTTCCACGCTATCCAAGGCAAACAAGATCGTGGTTGTGGATAACGGCTCGATCATTGAGTGCGGCACTCCCGAGGAGCTGATGGCAAGAAAGGGCAAGTATTACAAGCTGGTTCAGATCCAGTCCATGTCCGATAAGCTCGCCGAGGAGCGTCGGGCGGAAAAATTTGAATGAGGAGGAGCTGTGAAATGGGACGAATTTACGTTGACCGATATACGGGAAAAATCGAGCGGACCGATCTGTATCTGGTGAAGCTGACCATGAGGGATGGAACGGTGTATGAAAATCTGGAGCCCCGTATGCTCTTTCCCTTTACCAATCACACCATGTATATCACCCTTCTGGACGATCATGAGAAGGAGAAGGGCTTTGTCCGTGACCTGGAGGAGATCGACGCGGACTCCCGAAAGGCGCTGGAGGATTGTTTCCACGAATATTACATGATCCCCAAGATCATCCGCGTGCTGGATTGCGAGGATAAATTCGGGAATCTGAAATGGACGGTGGAGACCGACCGCGGTGAGATCACCTTTCGCATTCGCAACCGTCACAGCGATATCAAGCATTTATGGGGAACCAAGCGCGTTATTGTCAGAGATTCCAACGATAACCGCTATGAGATCCCCGACTATACGGCGCTGGATTCCAAGAGCAATCGCTTGCTCTTTTCGTATCTGTAATCAAAAGGGTGGAAAGCCTCCGCTTTCCACCCTTTTCCTTTTTAACTAAAAATTTTCCTCAAAGAATTTCCGCAGAACGCGGGCGCAATCGGCAGAGCCTTCTCCTTCTGCCGTGACGGTGACGGTGTCGCCGCATCGGACGCCCAGCCCCATGACGGCAAGGAGCTTTTTCAGATTTGCGGATTTGCCATGGCAGGAGACGGTGATCTCACAGCCAAAGGCTTGCGCTTGCTTGACCAGCAGCCCCGCGGGACGGGCATGGAGCCCGTTTGGATCGGTGATGGTGTAATCAAAGGTATTCATGGTTCTGACCTCTTTTTATTTTCCGTTTTTTATTTGTTGTGAGAGGATCCAAGATCGGTATTGCGGATCCTGTCCCTCAGACGCAGAATATAGGAGGGGGAAACCGAAAGCTCGTCGATCCCCATGCGCAAAAAGATTTCGGTCATGGCGGGATCCGCACCAAGCTCTCCGCAAATTCCGATCCACTTCCCATGCTTATGAGCGTTGTCGGTTGCCATTTGGATCAAACGAAGGACTGCCTCATGGTGGGGATCAAAAAAGGAGGAGACACTTCGGTTTTGACGATCCAGCGCCAAGGTGTATTGCGTCAGGTCATTGGTTCCGATGCTGAAGAAATCCACCAAGGGAGCCAGACGGTCGCTGATGATGGCGGCGGCAGGTGTCTCGATCATGATCCCCACCTCAATACGGTCGGAGAAGGGGATCCTCTCAGCTTGAAGCGATTTCTTGACGGAGTCTATCTCGCAAAGGAGACGTTCCACCTCCCTGTCGGATGTGATCATGGGGAACATGATGGCAAGTTTTCCAAAAACAGAGGCGCGGAGAAGGGCGCGAAGCTGTGGGCGGAACAGATCGGGGCGAGTCAGGCAGATGCGAATGGCGCGCAACCCGAGTGCGGGATTTTCCTCTCCTCCCAAGCCGAGATACGATACCTGCTTGTCGGCACCGATATCCAAGGTGCGAATAACGACCTTTTTTTCTCCCATGCTTTGCAGAACCGTTTTGTAAACCTGAAATTGCTCCTCCTCGTCAGGAGGCGTTTCCCGATCCAGATACAAAAATTCGCTGCGGAACAGTCCGATCCCTCCCGCATCGTTGAGCAGAGCCGCCCCCACCTCCCGAAGCCCCTGTATATTGGCAAAAATGTCAATCCTTACGCCGTCCAGCGTTACGTTGTCCATGCCCTTGTATTTTTGAAGCAGCTCCTTGGAGCGGAGATCCTCCTCTTGCTTTTGCTTCATACGGCTCTGTGTCCGTTTGTCGGGCGAAAGGTAGACGCGCCCTGTAAAGCCGTCTACGATGATCTCCTCTCCGTCCTTCGCCTGCAGCAGCTTGTTTCCTACGTTTACCACAGCGGGAATGCCCATCGTGCGGGCGAGAATGGCGGTGTGGGAATTGACCGAGCCGTCGGCGGTGACAAAAGCCGATATGGTATCCCGATCCATTTGCATGGTCTCGCTGGGGGAGAGATCGTCGGCGCACAGGACCGTCGGCTCAGCGGATTGCCGCGGAAGCAACGCGGCAGTATCTCCCAAGAGGGAAGCGATCAGCCGATTGGAGATGTCTCGAATGTCAGCCGCCCGCGCTTGCATATACGGATCGTCCATGGAAGAAAAGACCGCAGAGAAATTGTCTGCCGCAGTGGAAACTGCATATTCGGCGTTGATCCGTTCGGCTCGAATGGCATGAATGACCGATTCGTTATAGTCATCGTCCTCCAGCATCATGCGATGGATCTCAAAGATCTGAGCGCCGTCCTCTCCAATGTTCCGAAGAGCTTTTTCATACAGTCCCTTCAATTCCAGAATTGCCTTTTCCTTAGCACGGTGAAATCTTTCCAATTCTTTCTCTGTATCTGTTACCGTATGTCTGGCTACGGTTCTGCCGTTGCGACGGAACAGACAGATCCGTCCGATGGCGATTCCTCCAAACACTCCCTGACCGTTCAATGTAATCATATGGAACACTTCCTTTTCTCGCGCATAAACTGATTGTGTAATCATGGATTAGTATGGTTCGAAGGAGCAGGTTTTAACGGATTTTTTCAAAAAAGATAAAAAACTTATCAAATTATGTGAATGTCTTGACAAGTTTTTTTAACCGTGCTATAATGAAAACATCTTATAGACAAGGAGTTGTTATTATGGAAACCTTAAAGAAATTTTTCCCCCTTTCCTTCAAGCGTCTGGATTCTGTTGCGAATCTGGTGATCGGTATTCTGATCTATCTGTTGGTCGGATTGGTAGCAGGTGCACTGATCGCTCTGTCCACCCTGATCGTAGTCTGGATCCCCGTTATCGGCGCGATCATTGGCTGGGCGCTGGGCGTTGTCAGCTCACTGATCGGCTTGTACGTTCTGGCAGGTATTATCATTCAGATCCTGGCGTACTGCAAGGTTTTTAAGGACTAAGGAACATAAAAAAAGAGACACCCTGAGGGTGTCTCTTTTTTTATTCTTATATATCCGCGTCCTTCATGTATTTGCTGCCGTTGGCGGCAATAAATTCCTTACGGGCGGGCAGATTGTTGCCAAGAAGCGTATCAAAGATCTCCTCGGTCTTTGCCGCGTCCGTGGGAGTGACTGCGATGAGCCGTCTCGTTGCGGGATGCATGGTGGTACGGGACATCATTTGAGGGGTATTTTCGCCAAGTCCCTTGGAGCGCTGCAGCGTATATTTCTGATTGCCCAGCTGTTTGAGGATCTCGGCTTTTTCAAATTCGTCGTAGGCAAAGTAGGTGTCGTCCTTGGTGGTGATCTCAAACAAGGGCGTTTCCGCGATGAAGACCTTTCCCTCCTTGAGCAGGGTAGGAAGCAGACGGTAGAAGAGCGTGAGAAGCAGAGTTCGGATCTGGAAGCCGTCCTCGTCCGCATCGGTACAGATGATGATCTTGGACCAACGAAGGGCGTTGAGGTCGAAGGATACCATGTCTCCCTTTACCTTCTTTCCCGTGATCTCCACGCCGCATCCGATGACGCGGAGCAGATCGATGATGATATCGTTTTTGAAGATCTGATCGTAGGTGCTCTTCATACAGTTCAGTGTTTTACCGCGGACGGGAATGATCGCCTGAAAATCGGCGTTTCTTGCCAGCTTGCAGGAGGTCAGTGCCGAGTCTCCCTCTACGATATACAGCTCGCGGACGTTGGGATCCTTGGAACGGCAGCCCACGAATTTTTCCACGCGGCTGGCAATATCCATGGTGCCCGACAGCTTTTTCTTAATGTTCAGTCGCTCGGATTCCTCGCTTTCCCGACTTCTCTTGTTGATCAGGACTTGATTGGCAAAGATCTCGGCGGCTGTGGGGTTTTCCACAAAGTAGATATCCAGATTTTCCTTCAGGAAAGCGGTCATCGCCTCGTAAATGAAGGTGTTGGTAATGGACTTCTTCGTCTGGTTCTCATAGGAGGTCATGGTAGAGAAGCTGTTGATGACCAAAAGCAGGGAATCGGCAACGTCGGCAAAGGTGATCTTGGATTCGTTTTTGTTGTACTTTCCCGCGTTTTTGAGATACTTGTCCAGCGCGTAAACAAAAGCGACCTTTACAGCTTTGTCGGGGGAGCCGCCGTGCTCCAGGAAGCTGGAGTTATGGTAATACTCGGTGGCATTAACGGTGTTAGAGACACAGAAGGAGAAATCCGCCTTCAGCCTATACTCGTCCTTGTCGGCGCGATCCCGTCCCTGTGTTTCCATGTGCCACAGCACGGGGGCGGTCATAGCGGTGTCTCCCGCCAGCTCCACGATATAGTCGGAAATACCGTTCTCATAAAGGAATTTTTGTTCCTCAAACTTGCCGTCGTTGCCCTGCAGACGAAGGGTAAAGCAAATGCCGGGGTTGACCACCGACTGACGTCGCATGGTCTCTGAGAAAAAGGCGTGGGGAATGCTGATATCGGTAAAGACGTCCAGATCGGGGCGCCAACGGATCACGGTTCCCGTACGCCGTTCGTTTTTCTCCAGGGGGCGTACCAAAAGCTCGGTGACGGGCTCCCCCTTTTTGAAGCTGATCTTCGATTCGTTGACTCCGTCATAGGAGAATACGTCCATGTATTCGGAGCTGTACTGGGTAGCGCAGGCTCCCAGACCGTTCAGACCGAGAGAAAACTCGTAAGCGGAGTCGCCGTTGTTGTTGTCGTATTTACCGCCCGCGTAGAGCTCACAGTAGATCAGATCCCAGTTCCAGCGTCCCTCCGACTCGTTGTAACCGAGGGGAACGCCTCGTCCGTGGTCGTCTACACAGATGGAATGATCTGCGAAGGCGGTGACCACGATCTCGTTTCCGTGTCCCTCTCTTGCTTCGTCCACGGAGTTGGAAAGGATCTCAAAGAAGGAGTGCTCGCAGCCCTCCAGACCGTCTGATCCAAAGATAACGGCGGGACGCTTTCGTACGCGATCCGCGCCTTTGAGCGCTTTGATGCTTTGATCGTTATATTGCTTGGGTGCTTCTTTTTTTGCTGCCATAGGATCCCTTTCGTTGAAAAATATAGATGTCAGACTTCTCGTGCTCGGCAAAGCTCTTCCCAGCTTTGCGCTTCCGAGGCGAGGAAGAGCTCCTCGCAGGAAAGACGGACGGCGCTGCTTGCCGTTCCCGCGGCGGGAAATACGGTATCGAAACGCAGAAGAGAGGTGTCCAGATAAACGGGAACGCCCTGGGGTAGAGCAAAGGGGCAAACGCCGCCTACGGCATGTCCCGTCAGAGCCAGTGCCTCGTCGGGAGAGAGCATACGGGGCTTAAATCCGAAACGCGCCTTGAACCTTGCATTGTCGATCTTATAGTCACCCGCACAGACCACCAACATACAGCCCCCCTCTTTTCCGTGGAGAGAGATCGTTTTCGCAATGCGGGCGCCCTCGGTTCCCAAGGCGGCTGCCGCCAGCTCCACCGTGGCGCTGGATACGTCAAATTCTTGGATTCGGTCCGCAAGACCGTAGCGGTCAAGATGCGTTCTTACTGCTTCAATAGACATGATTTACTCCTGTTGTTGGTCGAATGTTTTATAATTATCTATATTATATCAAATTTTTTGAGTTTTGAAAAGGGGTTTTTGTTTTTTTGTCCAAGGGATTTTTTCGGGAAACGTCTTGACAAAAGTGTTACCTATATGATATAATACAGTATGTCCTGCAACTGACGGAACATAGAGTATACTATGAGGGAACAGGACGTATATTTGCCGACCGTCTGGGCTCCCTTGTGCAAGCAAG
This sequence comes from Eubacteriales bacterium, assembly GCA_045592565.1. Lineage (GTDB taxonomy): Bacteria > Bacillota > Clostridia > Oscillospirales > CAG-272 > HGM12713. Next base: position 6,744 of record JAZNVA010000255.1, read on the forward strand.
AGGAACCCTTTTATTTATGGAATTTTTGAAAAACAGAAAGGAGAAGGCTTATGGAAGCATGGAGAGAATTTAAGGCAGGCAACTGGCAAACGGATATCGATGTCAGAGATTTCATTATAAACAACTATACTCCTTACGAGGGGGACGCGTCCTTTTTGGAGGGCCCCACCAAGCGTACCGATTCTATTCGGGCGCGGGTGGACGAGCTGTTGGTTGAGGAGAACAAGAAGGGCGGCGTGCTGGATGTGGACACCGATCGTGTCGCATCCTTGCTGACCTTCGAGCCCGGATATATCAAGAAAGAGGACGAGTTGATCGTCGGTCTTCAGACCGATGCGCCCCTGAAGCGTGCTGTTAACCCCTTTGCGGGCTATAGAAATGCCGTTCAGGCATGCCAGGCATACGGATACGAGATCGGAGACTCCATCAAGAATGAATTCCGTTACCGTACCACCCACAATACGGGAGTGTTCCGTGTCTATACCGACACCATGAAGAAGGCACGTCATGCGGGAGTTCTGACGGGCTTGCCCGACGCCTACGCCAGAGGACGGATCATCGGTGACTACCGCCGAATTGCGCTGTACGGTATGGATCATCTGATCCGTGAGCGCAAGGAGGATAAGCGCCGTGTAGGCGAACGCGTGATGACCGCGGATACCATTCAGCTGTTGGAGGATATTGCCAAGCAGCTGGAGTTTATGCAGCAGCTGATCACCATGGCGGCAGAATACGGCTGTGACATCAGCCGTCCCGCCGAGAATGCCCGCGAGGCAGTACAATGGCTGTACTTTGGTTATCTGGGTGCGGTGAAGGAGCAGAACGGAGCCGCAAACAGCATCGGTAGAATTTCGGCATTCCTGGATATCTATATGGAGCGTGACCTGAAGGCGGGTGTGCTGACCGAGTCAGGCGCGCAGGAGCTGATCGATGATCTGGTCCTGAAGATGCGTTTGGTACGTCATTTGCGCACCCCCGAATATAATGATCTCTTTGCGGGAGATCCCGTTTGGGTAACCTGCTCTCTTGCAGGTATGGGACTGGACGGCAGACCGATGGTAACCAAGACCTGCTACCGTTTCCTGCAGACACTTTACAATCTGGGACCCAGCGCGGAGCCCAACATCACGGTTCTTTGGTCGGTTCGTCTGCCCCGCGCTTTCAAGGAATTCTGCGCGAAGGTATCCATCGATACCGATTCGATCCAGTATGAGAATGACGACGTAATGCAGAAGGATTTTGGCGACGATTATGCCATCGCTTGCTGCGTGTCCGCCATGAAGACGGGCAAGCAGATGCAGTTCTTCGGCGCGCGCTGTAACCTTGCCAAGGTGCTCCTGATGGCGCTGAACGGTGGACGCGACGAAATGTACGGTGACCAGATTGCTCCCGAGGGCAAGACCTTTGAGGAAGGGAAGCCTCTGGTATACGAGGAGGTCATGGAGGCGTTCAAGACCTATGCTTCCTGGATGGCGAAGCTCTACGTGAACACCATGAACGTGATCCACTATATGCATGACCGTTACGCGTACGAGCGACTGATGATGTCCCTCCACGATATTGAGCCCGAGCGCCTGATGGCATTCGGTATCAGTGGATTCAGCGTGCTGGCAGACAGCCTTAGCGCGATCAAATATGCCAAGGTAACTCCCGTGAAGGACGAGAGAGGTCTGATCGTGGATTTTGTAACGGAGGGCGACTTCCCCAAATACGGAAACGATGATGACCGCGTGGACGGTATTGCCCAGTGGATCGCAGAGTTCTTCTACGCCGAGCTCTGCAAGACTCCCGCGTACCGCAACGCGAAGCATACCCTGTCTCTGCTGACCATTACTTCCAACGTAGTGTACGGTAAGAAGACGGGCGCAAC
>JAZNVA010000256.1:0-4295 GCA_045592565.1 Eubacteriales bacterium
ATGAGTCTCAACCTTGGTCAGCCACTTGTAAAGCGCGTCGTTCTGGTCGCTTCCGTTGATCTTCTCAGCGTTGAAGTTACCGATCTGACCAGAGCCTTCCTCCATGGAAACGTTGAAAACCTTTCCATCATAGTCAGCCTGGGGTAACGTGCTCAAAATGTTGGAAAGATCTCCTGTTCCTGCGCCGGTTCCTGTACCAGTACCTGTGCCTGTTCCTGTGCCTGTACCTGTACCTGTACCTGTGCCTGTGCCTGTGCCGGTTCCTGTACCAGTACCAGTTCCAGTTCCTGTTCCTGTTCCAGCCCCTGTACCTGTTTCTGTGCCGGTTCCTGTATTTTTGTCCGGATTTACAACCTCAGATCCAACCTGATTTCCCGACAAAACGTCGCCAATATCCGCGCTTACGTCGCCCATGTTGACGTTGAGATTAATACCGTCACAGCCGATCAGAGAAACAGATATCATGGCAAGACATAGCGTCAATAGCAGAAATCGTTTCATTTTCGTTATTTTCCTCTCCTTCTTATCTGATTAATGTTTTAAAACCAAAATGATTAAATTCTGATCTTTAACACAATTATACTCTTAAAATGTGGTAAAGTCAAGATAATTTCTGAACTTTATCGAATTTTAGGGGGAAGAATATGAAGATCTACGATTACAACGGAAAGAAAAATATTTGCGGCGATCGGGTACACGAGGCACGTTGCCGCCATCGGCTGACTCAAAGCGATCTGGCTGCACAGCTTCAGGTGGCGGGGATCATCATGGAACGGGACAGCGTTTCCCGCATTGAAATCGGCGCACGTTTTGTGGCGGATTATGAGCTGCGGGAGCTCGCCAGAATCCTCAAAGTCACGGTCGGCTGGCTGCTTGGTTTGGAATAACGGTGTACGCAAGGGATTTTGGTCCCTTGCGTCTTTCCTTCTTCTGTTTTCCCGAAATCCCCTTTACAAATCCCTCTCTTTATGTTATAATACCTTGTTGTAGATTTTAAACATAAAGGATGTTTTTATGACACGTAAGCAATGGTTTTTTCGAGGCATGCGAGCGGGCATTCCCATCTCCCTGGGGTATTTTGCTGTGGCGATCGCCATGGGCATTGCCGCGCGGGCGGCGGGGATCACCCCCTTTCAAGCGTCCTTGACCAGTATTTTGATCAACGCCTCCGCAGGGCAATACGCAGGCTTTTCCCTGATGGCGGCGGGCGCCTCCTACATAGAGGTCGCTCTGATGGAAGCGGTGGCAAACGCCCGTTATCTTCTGATGTCTGCCTCCTTGAGTCAAAAGCTGAAGACGGGCACGGGTACGGTTCAGCGCCTTTTGCTTGGCTTTACCGTCACCGACGAGATCTTCGGGGTTTCCATTCTTCAGCCCGATGCTTTGGATCCCTGCTTCACCTACGGAACCTTTTTGGTGGCGACAACGGGTTGGACAAGCGGTACGCTGGTAGGCGCCCTCTTGGGTGACGTGCTTCCTTTGCGGATACTGAGCGCTCTGAGTGTGGGACTTTTCGGCATGTTCATTTCGGTCTTTATTCCCGAAGCGAAGAAAAATCGGGTGGTCGCGCTTTTGATCGCCGTCTGCTTTGCCCTCTCCACGGCTGCATCCTATCTCCCCCTTGTACGCCAGATCCCAGAGGGGATCCGCGTCATTATCCTGACGGTCGTCATCTCTCTGGCGGCGGCGATCCTTTTCCCCGTCAAGGAAAAAATTGCGGAAAAGGAGGACTCTGACGCATGAATCCCTATATTTACATTGCCTGCATAGCAGGGGTGACCTATCTGATCCGCGTTCTCCCTCTGACGCTGATTCGGGGCGAGATCAAGAATCGCACCCTTCGCTCGTTCCTCTACTACGTTCCCTACGTCACGCTGGCAGTAATGACCTTTCCCGCCATTCTCTCCGCTACCCAATCCCCCATTGCCGCGGCGGTCGCCCTTCTTGCGGCGATGGCGCTGGCGTATTTCGGACAAGGGCTGTTCACCGTGGCGGTATCCTCTTGCGTCATCGTTTTCGTTTTAGAACTGTTTTTGTGCCGTTGAGCTTGAAAATCGTTGACTTTTTTCACAATATATGATATAATGGTATGAATAATAAATTTTTCTGTTTTGAAGGAGTAATTTATGCATTGGTCAGAAGAAATCGCGCAAAAGCTGATTGAGCGCCATCCCGACAAGGAGGAATATGTTTGCGCCGCAGGCGTCAGCCCCTCCGGCTCGGTCCACATTGGAAATTTCCGTGACTTTGCCACCCCTCTGTTCGTGGTAAAGGCACTGCAGAAAAAGGGTAAAAAGGCAAAGCTTCTCGTTTCATGGGATGAATTCGACCGTTGCCGCAAGATCCCCGCTAACGTTCAAGCCGTGGTAGGAAGCGATTATGACAAATACATCGGCTGTCCTTACGTGGACATTCCCGACCCTTGGGGCTGTCATGAAAGCTACGCCGCGCACTTTGAGGAGGAATTTCTCAAGGGTATCGAGCCCTTCGGCATGGAGCTGGACTGCCGCTATCAGGCGGAAATGTACCGCTCGGGCAAGTACACCAAGGACATCATTGAGGCGATCCAAAAGCGAGACGAGATCTTTGAGATCCTTGATTCCTTTAAGACCAAGGATCTGTCCAAATCCGAGGAGGAGAGACGCGCTGAGCATGATGCTGAAAAAGCCGCCTACTCTCCCGTAAGCATTTTCTGTCCCGAGTGTCACACCGACTTTACAAAGATCACCGCCTTCTCCGAGGACGGAACCGAGGCGGATTACGTTTGCCGTTGCGGTCACAGCGGTCACTTTGATTTCAAGACCAACTTCAACTGCAAGCTCGGTTGGAAGGTAGACTGGGCAATGCGTTGGAGATACGAGCAGGTCGATTTTGAGCCCGGCGGAAAGGATCATGCCGCGCCCACCGGCTCCTACAGCAACTCCAAGATCATCTCGAAAAAGATCTTCGGCTACGAAGCCCCTCTCTTCCAAGGCTATGAGTTTATCGGAATCAAGGGTATGACGGGAAAGATGTCCTCGTCCTCCGGTCTGAACCTGACTCCTGACACGCTGCTGAAGCTCTACCAGCCCGAGGTTCTTCTCTGGCTCTACGCCAAGACCGATCCTACCAAGGCATTTGACATTTGCTTTGACGACGGGATCCTGCGTCAGTATTTTGAGTTTGACAAGATGCTCACTGACTGCCGCGAAGGAAAGGCGAACGAGATCACGCAGAGCATCATGTATAACTGCACGGTCACGGGCAGAGAGCTTGACACCGTCCCCATGGCGCTTTTGGTACAGCTTGGCTCCGTTGTGAACTTCAACGTGCCCATGCTGGAGACCGTCTTTGAAAAGATCGGCACTCCTTATAAGGAGGCGCAGTTTGCAGACCGTCTTGCCCGCGCAAAATTCTGGTTGGAGCAGTGCGCTCCCGATCAGGTCAACCGTCTGCGCAAGACTCGTAATTTTGAGGTTTACGACTCTCTTTCCGCAGAGGAAAAGAAGTCCATCGAGCTTCTTCACGCCTATATCGCCAAGGGAGGCTACACCCTCGACGAGCTGAACACCGAGCTTTACGCCATTCCGAAGCAGGTCTTTGGAACCGACATGACCGACAAGGAGCTCAAGGCGATTCAGGGCACCTTCTTCAAGAACGTATACAAGCTTCTCATTGACAAGGAGAGAGGTCCTCGTCTGTATCTCTTCCTTTACGCGATCGAGGCTGATCAATACGTGGGACTTCTGGACTTCTCCTATCCCCAGACCGAGGAGGAGAAAGCAACGGACGCTCCCGCGGAGGAATGCTGTCCTGTAGTGGAGGAGGTCGAAGCAGACCGCACGCCCGATCCCGTAGAGCCTGTGAAGGAGCAGGTCACCATTGATGATTTTGCCAAGATCGACCTGCGCGTTTGCAAGATCCTCAAGGCAGAGGGCGTTCGCAAATCTCACTCCTGCCTGAAGCTGACGCTGGACGACGGCATTGGCGAGCGGGTGATCATGTCCTCCATCAAGGAAGAATACACTCCCGATCAGCTGGTAGGCAAGAAGATCATCGTCATTGCCAACCTGAAGCCAAACCGTATCTGCAACGTCAACTCTCAGGGTATGCTGTTGGCAGGAACCAACAACGCCTGCGGCTGTAAGGTGATTTTTGTGGACGACTCGGTTCCCACGGGTACACAGATCAAATAATTGAATACAAAAAGGCTCGGAGCATTCGCTCCGAGCCTTCTTTTTATTTTTACAGCTGAACGTTTCTGGTGGTAACTACGTTCGCGCCCGTACCCAGCACGTTTTCGATCACCACATCGC
>JAZNVA010000257.1:0-4000 GCA_045592565.1 Eubacteriales bacterium
ATATGCGCCTCCGTTTAAAGGTAAAGAAAAACCGTCCCGAATACAGGACGGCTTTTCTTTGTTTTATCTCACATAGGACACCTTAGTACGTTCTGGTTCCGAAAATCCCTTCGTAGACCAACTCACGAATGACGGGAGTAGATTTACGGGAGGCGTAATTGCTGCCCTTGATGTGCATGGCGTAATGCATCGTGATACGGTTGGTGGGATCGATAAGCACGTGATGTCCCGTGGCGCTCGACCACCCGAACTCGCCCACAGGCGTGGGAGACAGCGAGTAGGTGGGATTGACGTGAACCCGTCCGCATAGTCCAAATCCGTATCCGAACTGCGTGGAGATCATATCCTCCATGGCAACCTCGTGAAGATGATTTTCTCCAAGCAGCGCAATGGTTTCAGGCTTCAACAAGCGATAGCCGTTTTTCGCCGTACCGCCGCAGGCGATGGGAGTGACGATCTTCATATATTCGTCTACCGAGCCAAAGAGTCCCGCGCCACCACTCTCATAGGTATCGGTCAGAAGATACCCATTCTCACTGGGGATCTGCTCAGCATAGCCCATTCCATCGTGGAACCAATACATATCGGCAATCCGCTTCTTTTGCTCGTCATTGGGGACAAATCCCATATCCACAATACCGAGGGGCTCAAAAAAGATCTTCTTCAGATATTCGCCAAAGCGCATCCCCGCGATCACCTCGATCACGCCGCCCAGAACGTCGTGACAGAGGCTGTATTTATAGTGAGAGCCCGGCTCAAAGCACAGGGGACTTTCCGCCATGGCGGCGACGATCTCTCTCGTTCCCGAGCCCTTTGCGATCTCTCTGCAAATGGGCTCCTTGGTAATATCGTAATCCAGTCCGCCCCGCATGGTAAAAATATGCTCCATGGTCATCACATGTTCGGCAGGAGTCACACTTCCGTCCTCACGGCGAACCGTCAGCTTTCCAAATTCGGGCAAATATTTGGATACGGGATCGGACAGGTCAAATTTTCCCTCCTCCCAAAGTCGCATGGCGGCAAGGCAGGTAATGACCTTGCTTGCTGAATAAAGCCAATACAGATCACGGTTGCTCACAGGACGTGTTTTCTCCGCGTCGGAGTATCCCACACCCGTTCGGTAGACGGTCTCTCCGTCCTTCGTCACCATCAGCTCACACCCCGGTACGCCTCGCTCGGGCATCTTCGCCATAAACGCGTCCAGCCTTGAAAAATCCATGCAAAAGTCCTCCTTGACCGCATTTTTTTACCATTATATCTCAAATGGTTTTCCTTGTCAAGTAATACGCCCCATTTTCCCCTCTCCTTTTCCTTGCTAACGCTCTCTTTTTTCGCCTTTTTCAAAAAAAAATTGAGAATTTTTCAAAACCCCCTTGAAAATATAAAATAATATGATACAATATAAGATGGTATCCATGATACCGATCTATGAAATACTTATTGGAGGTGCTTTTCAATGGCATACAAGATTACCGACGAGTGCATCGCTTGCGGCGCTTGCGCTGAGGCTTGCCCTGTTAGCGCGATCAAAGAGGGCGATTGCAAATACGAGATCAACGCGGATGAGTGCATTGAGTGCGGCGCTTGCGCTGAGGCTTGCCCCGTTGCTGCTCCCGTTGCTGAGTAATTGATCATCCTACATAGGACGAACAAACAAGGTCTGTTGCTTGAGTAACAGACCTTGTTTGCCATTTTACCATCAAGAGGATTTCATCATGAACGAAACCATTGTTTTGCCCGATGAGAGATTGGACGAGGTCAACGAACGGCTCTCGCTCATTTCCAAGAAAAACGGTCTGACTCTCAGCACCGACGCTTACCTTTTGGCGGCATTCACCCGCCCCGCTCCAAAGGGGATCGCCGTTGAGCTGGGTACGGGAACAGGGATCGTTTCCCTGCTCTGCGCAGCCAAAGGGCGTTTTTCCCATATTCACGCGCTGGAGATCCAGCCCGATTTTGCCGATCTGGCATGTCGAAACGTATCCCTCAACCATCTGACCGACCGAATCACCGTTCACTGCGCGGATATCAGACAAATGACTGCCGCGCGGATCGGTACCGAGGTAGACGCGGTCTTTTCCAATCCGCCTTATATGCGCACCGACACGGGAAAGCGAAATGACTCGGACTACCAGTATATTGCCCGCCACGAGGTTTGCGGGGAGATCTCGGATTTTTGCGCCGCCGCAAGCAGACTCCTCAAGCACGGAGGAAAATTCACCTGTGTGTATCACCCCGACCGTCTGTCAGACCTGATGGCGGCAATGCGGGAGAACCGTCTGGAGCCCAAGCAAATGATCTTTGTCCACGCAGACGCGGATGCCGAGCCATCCTCGGTTCTGGTCCGCGCCCACAAGGGAGGCGCCGTGGGCTTGCGCGTTCTGCCCCCTTTGCTGCTGCATGACACGGCAAAGGACGAAAACGGTAAGCGTCCCTTAAGCGCGAGAGCAACACGAATTTACGAAACCATGTCCTTTGATGAGGACATTTGACGCGGAGAATTTATGGAACATATGAAACGGGTCCTGAGCTACGTTCGACGAGCGGTGGACGATTACAACATGATTGAGGAAGGCGATAGGATCGCAGTGGGCGTATCCGCGGGAAAGGATTCCCTGACGCTCCTTTGCGCGCTGGCGGAGCTGAGACGCTTCTATCCAAAAAAATTTGAGCTGGGCGCCATCACTGTGGATATGGGCTTTGAGGGTTCCGACTTTTCGGGCATACAGAAGCTATGCGACGAGCTGAACGTCCCCTATCATATCATTCCAACACAGATCTCCACCGTGATTTTTGATGTGCGGAAGGAAAAGAATCCTTGTTCTCTTTGCGCTAAGATGCGCAGAGGGGCGCTATATGGCGGAGCAAAAAACTTGGGGTATGGAAAGGTCGCTCTGGGTCACCACTTTGATGACGTAGTGGAGACCTTTATGCTCAATCTCTTTTACGAGGGAAGGCTTGGATGCTTTCAGCCCATTACCTATCTTTCCAACACCGACCTGCATATGATCCGTCCCATGATCTATATGCCCGAAAAGGACGTGCGCTATTTTGCGGGAAAGGTAAATCTCCCCGTAGTAAAATCCCCCTGTCCCGCCGACGGAAACACCGAGCGAGAGGAAATGAAGCAGCTTCTCGCCCGTCTGGAACGCGACAATAAGGGGTTACGCTACCGTATTTTCGGCGCCATTCAGCGCGGCGAGATCGACGGCTTCCGTCTGATCGGCAAAATGCAGGGGATGAAGCAATATGAGAATACGGATGATTCCGAATAACCCCTAAAACAGAGCAATGAAAAGGAAAATCGAATCATGAAAAAGAATTGGAAGCTATGGATCTTTACCTCATCTATCATTCTGCTGCCCATCCTTGCAGGCTTGATCCTTTGGGAACAACTACCCGACAAGATCCCCACGCACTGGGACATGAAAGGCGAGATCGACGGCTGGAGCTCCAAGCCCTTTGCGGTATTCGGTCTGCCTCTGATTTTGTTGGCGGCACAAGGAATCGTTCTCTTTACTACCTCTGCCGACCCCAAAAGACAGAATCACACAAAAAAAATCATACATACTACGTACTGGATCATTCCCCTTCTCAGCACTGTACTCTGCCCTATCATCTATCTGGCGGCAATGGGTAAGCAGGTGCATATAGAGATCATTCTCCCCTTGCTTATCGGCTTGATTCTCGTCATCATCGGCGTCTATCTTCCCAAGTGCCGCCAGAATTATACCATTGGAATCAAGCTCCCGTGGACACTCGACAGTGAGGAAAACTGGAACAAAACCCATCGTTTGTCCGGTTGGCTCTGGATCGGTGGCGGTCTGATCATAATGCCCCTCGGCTTTTTTGGTTTTTTATGGCTCATCTTTCCGATCGCCCTGATCATGGCGTTGGTTCCCACCGTTTACTCTTATATCCTGCACCGAAAAGGGATCTGAGCAAGGAAAGTGCTTCGCATTGGAGCGGTTCAAATTTCCATACTTAACAAGCAAATAAG
>JAZNVA010000258.1:0-9666 GCA_045592565.1 Eubacteriales bacterium
GGATCGTAGCCATGTCGTTCTGTGAGCCAAGGAGTTGCATCAAGGATTTGTCTCCCTAAGACCGCTTGGCCTCCGACTTGGAACGGATGGGGCGGTCGATCACACGGGAGGTGAGAACTGCCTTCTCGGAGGGCTTACCCTCTCTCTTCAGATAGCCGCCGGGGATCTTGCCCGCAGCGTACATTCTTTCCTCGTAGTCCACGGAGAGGGGCAGAAAATCAATGCCGTCTCTGGGCTTTGCGGAAGCGGTTGCACAGCAGAGAATGGCGGTGTCGCCGTAGCGAACCAAAACCGATCCGTTGGCAAGGCCTGCCAGCTTACCGGACTCGATCACCAGGGGTCTGCCTGCGAAGGTGTAGCGGAATACCTTGTAGTTCTTGAATTCCATAGGGGTGCTGATGGTCTGTGACATAATAAACCTCCAAATAAATTTTTATATTATCTCACAGGGTTTAGCACTTACTTGCGCGCCAATCCCGAGAGTGGCGTACAGGTAACTGCTAAAACAGTGTGAGAAAATTTCAAAAAGGGGATAAATAAAGAGTAGGGAGTGAGGAGTCGAGATTTCCCTCCACTCTTCACTCCGACAATGATTGAGATTACTTTCTGATGTTCAGCTTCTCGATGATCGCGCGGTAACGCTCGATATCGGTCTTCTGCAGGTAGCCCAGAAGGTTTCTTCTGTGACCAACCATCTTCAGAAGTCCGCGACGGCTGTGGTGGTCCTTGTGATTGGACTTCAGATGCTCGGTGAGGTTGTTGATTCTGTAGGTCAGAAGCGCGATCTGAACCTCGGGAGAACCGGTGTCGCCCTCGTGAGTAGCATACTGCTCAATAATTGCCTGCTTTTCGTCTTTCAGCATAGTTTTCACCTTTCTCGCATGATGCGAATGTAATTTATCGCGAACACAGACAACGGCGGGTGAAGTGCTGCACAGCAGCTGGATCCGTAGCCCGAGCCCACGACATGTGGGGTTATTATATCACACTTTGAAATATTTGTAAATAGATTTTCCTCATTTTTCAGAATTATTCACAAAAAGTTTTCAAATAAAGCGGGGGAATCATAGAAAAAAGGAGCTTTTTGTCCAAAAAGCTCCTTTGATTCTTATACGTTGATGTCGTATGCGAGATTGTACAGTTCCTCGATCTGCGCGCGGGTATCGTCGCAGATCTTCTTCATCTCGATCAGATCTGCCGCGGTATAGCGATCCAGATCTCCCTCCCGCAGCTTGTTCTTATACATACGGTCGGTGGTCAGCGCGAACACGATATCCGTGCTGGTGATCTCTCCGTCCTTCTCAATGACGACCAGATTGCTCTTGCCATCCAGCAGAAGCTCTACCGCCTTTGCTCCCATACGGCTTGCGGTAAGGCGATCACGCAGGGTGGGGTTGCCGCCTCGTACCACATGCGCCAGACGGACAAAACGGGACTTGATTCCGGTCTGCTCCTCGATCCGCTGATTCAGTATCTCGCCGTAAGGGATCTTTTTGCCGTTCTCATCGGTTTCGTAAACGCCCTCGCTGACGACCACGATTATGCCTCTCTTACCGTTGGCGCGAGCCTTCTTGATGATCTCAATGCACTTGTTCTCGTCGAAGGGGATCTCGGGAATACAAACGGCGCGCGCACCGGTCGCGATGCCTGTCATCAAGGCGATCTGTCCGCAATCCCGTCCCATGACCTCTACCACGTTGATCCGCGCGTGGGATTCACAGGTGTCGCGCAGATTATCCACCGCATCAACGACGGTGTTCATTGCGGTATCGAAGCCGATGGTGTAATCGGTGGCGGTGACGTCGTTATCTATGGTTCCGGGAACGCCGATGGTGGGGATCCCGTGAAGAGTCAGATCGGTAGCTCCGCGAAAGGTGCCGTCGCCGCCGATGGCAACGATGGCGTCAATGCCGAACTTCTTACAGGTGGCAATCGCCTTCTGCATACCCTCCTCGGTCTGAAACTCCAGACAACGGTCGGTATAGAGCATGGTGCCGCCTCGGTTGACGATGTTGGATACGGATGCGGAGGTCAGGGGAATGATCTTCTCGTTGATCAGACCGGTATATCCGCCGATAATGCCCATTACCTCTACGTTCTGCTCCAGTGCTTTTCTGGTGATTGCGCGGACCGCCGCGTTCATGCCGGGAGCGTCTCCACCTGATGTGAGAACGCCGATTCTCTTGAAATTGCTCATGTTGGTTCCTCTTTTATATATTCATTGAATTTTGTTCAAATTATTGTCGGAAAGCGGGCATTACATTAACGATACTGTGCCCATATTAAAATTTAGAACTACATTATACTGCAAATTTGTGAAAAGAAAATGAATTTTTTTGAAATTTTCTGAAAATGGAGAGCTCGGCAAAAACCGAACCCTCCGTGATGATTTTGATGACTTATTTGATTCGGAAACGCCGTCTGAGTCGGTACAGATACAGAGAGATCAGACGGGTCAGCGCAATGTCGTAAATGGGGAATACGATCTCCGCGAGCAGGATAAATGCCGCGTAGAGCAGAAGGGGGGAGGCGTTGGATGTGAACAGTGTCTTTCCTGCGAGGAAGAGCATCAGCGCAAGCGCCACATTGAAGATCACTTCCTTGAGGATCCAAGCCACCGAGCGAGACCGCTTTTCTAGCTTTTCCTTGAGAATGGGATAGTAACCGAAAAAGAGAACGTAAAGAACCGCGGGGGTTTTTTGCGGCAGAAGGATCAGGGAAAGGATCCCCGTGACCGCGAACACCAGCCAAGGCGCGCTTCCGCCGTATTCAATGACGGCAAAGACGCAAAGGAGAGAGGCGACTACAGCCATGGAAATATCCAGCATACCGCCCATGAGGGTGCCAAGGAACAGAAATACGACACCCAGCGCCGCCAGCATGGCACAGGTGGTCAGCTTGCGGGTTTGTTCCTTTCTCGACACGGTCATCCCTCCTTTGGAATTGTTTTGAAAACGAGGATCAGCAGCAGCTGATCAGGTCGCCACCGCAGCATTCGCAGCAGCAGTCGGCGCAAAGAAGACTGGAGCAAATATCACAGCCCGAGCAACCTCCGCTGTTGTGGGAGGTGTTGTATCCGCCGCCGTATCCGCCCGCACGGGTGCGCAACCGTTCCTGCGCCGCGCGGTATTCGTTGTTATAGGGATCCATGGAGCAGGCGGTATCGAAGAACCGCTGGGCATCCATGTAAAAGCCTCTCTTGACACAGACACAGCCCATCAGGAAGTTCCATTCCGCGTTTCTTTCCTCGGAGGGAATATTGTTCAGCAAGGACTCCGCCTGACGGTCGTTTCCGTTGTTGATATAGCGGCGGATCTCGTTGTAACGGGGGTTTCCGGAGGAGGAGGAGCTGCCCGCGTAGCTGTCGGAGGAGCGCTTACCCTTTCCGCCACTTTCCCGCATCTGCTTGATCTCCTCGTAAGCGGCGTTGACTTCCTTCATCTTCTCACTTGCCAGATCGGCAAGGTCGCTGTCCCGATATTTGTCGGGATGATATTTTCTCGCCAGAGCGCGGTACGCCTTTTTAATTTCGTCGTCGGAGGCGTCGGGGGAGACGCCGAGAACCTTGTACGGATCGTTCATTGGTTACCCGTCCTTTCTGTCGCATCGTCGTTTTTGCTGCGATTATTTTCTTTCTTTTTCTTTGCCTTGTCACCCTTGAGGATCTGTTCGATCCGCTCGGGCATGCCCAGATACAAAATATTCAATACGATCTCTTTGATATCGTTTTGCTCAAATTCCATCAGATCCACAGCCGCTTCCGCTCCGAACAGCTCGTTTTTCAGGGCGTTGCGGATGCCGTCCAGCTCCTCCTCTGTGGGAAGGATATCGCCGTAAAGTCGGCGAAAAGGATTGTATCGATCCTTTTGAACGTCCTCTTCCCAGTCGTCCAGCGCGTCGGCAATATAGATCCATTTTCCCACCGTCAGTCCCAGCGCGTAGGAGACGCGGGAATCGGGATCGGGGAGGTCGTAGGAGACGATGTCGGCAAGGATCTTACCGAATGCCTCGGCGGGAGCGTTGACGCTTGCGGGGGCATCCCTTTCGATGGCGGAAAGCCCCAAGAGTCCATCCGCGATCCGAGTGTCCAGCGCTCCAAGTCCCGCCTTGACGGCTTTCTTGCGGCTGTGAGCCACAAAGGGACGCGCCAATCGCGCCCGAAGCTTTTTGAACCCCTTTTCATCGGACAGATCATCCAGGATCTTGTGATAATTCAGCAGAGCCGCCGCTCCCGCGCAATAGGCAAGGGAGGGGGTATGCTTCATCATGTTTCTTTTTTTGAGAGGGTGCGCGACACATCGCTTTTGCTCAAAGCTGACGGTCTCCCGCAGAAAGGTGATGCGCAGCAGCGCCAAAAAGGCGAAATCGTAGCTCAAGGTCAGGCGGGAGCATTGCCCCGTGCATTTTCCCATGGAGCGACACAGACCGCAGTAGGTCCCGCGATAAAATTCGTATTCCTTTACCTTCAGCTCAGGGCTTTTCACACGAACATATCCAAACAAGCCACTATCCTCGGTCGTTTTGACGCCGTTTTCCTTCCTAACTGTTCTATCATATTATCATATCTTAAAAAAAGAAAAAAAGCAAGGGATAATTTGTAAATTTTTTATTATATTGAAAATGAACAGAGAGAACCTTCCCGTGACGGGAAGGTTCTTCATTCAGACAGATCGCTCGGGATCGATCGGAAGCGCCGCCTCGAGACAGACGTTTCCCCCGCCGTTTACCGTTCGAAAATAGTAGATACCGTCCTTTTTCCCGCGAAGGATCGTGATCTCGTCCCCCAACGCCGCCTCTCGCAGGTAGGAGAGACAGAATCCGCGGATACGGGGCAGATCCTCAACGGGGAGGTAATCGCAAAGCATGTCGGGATATCGGGTATTGTTCATGTGCATATTGTAGTCCAGATCGGAATAGACGATGCGTCTCGTTGCCACGGACTCCATTGCGCAATCGGAGGGGATGCGGATCCGCGCGGGCAGATCGATCTCCGCGGGAGCCTCGTCCTCAAAGGCATAGCCTGCTTCCTCCGGTCTGTGAAGCTGTCGGTCCTCGGTGCCGATCAATGCCCACGTGGTATCTGCTTCGGCAATGACCTCGTTTCCCCGAAGAATGCGAAAGGATCTTCCGCTGCTGAAGCCCCGGGCGGGATTGGTCCAGGTCTCCACGCGGATTTCCTCAAACGCCGAAAGGGGCTGATGAAGGACCATGCGGATCTTGCTGAGAATAAAGCCAAGATGCTTTCTGTCTCTCAGGTCATCCAAAGGCAGACCAAGACTTGCCACATGCTGATTGGAGGTCTCCTGCATATAGACCAGCAATTGTGAGGGGCGGACTTTTCGGTACGCGTCGGTATCGTGCCAACGGGTGCGGTAGGTTTCGGAATATCTCATGACGGGATCCTTTCTGTAACAATTCTTACCTTTATTGTAACAGAAATACAGAAAAAAATCAAGATGCTTCCCAAGCTTTTTCAAATTATGCCGTGACTGTGCCCGAGGATGGCTTGGCAGGATCCTCGCCTGTCGCGGCAACGGCACCTCTCGTTGGAGGGACGGCAGGGGAGGCGGGCGTGGCGGGAGCGACGCTTCCGACACCCGCGCTTGGGTGATCTCCCAGACCGAAGCTGACGGCGATGGCGGTGTTTACCGAGCTCATCATATCCTCGTCCAGGTGCCCCATTTTTTCCTTCAATCGACGCTTATCCAAGGTGCGGATCTGCTCCAGAAGGATCACCGAATCCTTGGCGAGTCCCACCTGATTGGCGTAGATGTCAATGTGGGTGGGGAGTCTGGTCTTGCCCATACGGGAGGTGATGGCAGCGGCAATGACGGTGGGGCTGTAACGGTTTCCCACGTCATTCTGAATGATGAGCACGGGACGAAGCCCCCCTTGCTCGGAGCCCACCACAGGACTCAGATCGGCATAATAAATATCTCCGCGTTTGACGCTCATTTGATTTCACACTCCATTTTTGGTTTTCTCTCAAGGATATTTTTACCGAAATCGGCAAGCTTTAAACAGCCCCTTGCCGATTTGCGAATGGAAGTTTTCTCCTCCTGCGATCCTGTCACGGATTCGACAGAATCCGACGGAGCTTCCACTATCAGCATATGAGAGCGAAAAACAGAGTGTGAAAAAGAGCCGTCACGACCGTGACGGCTCTTGTCTGTTCAGTTTTCCTCGGAATCCAAGAAGATAACGATCTTTCGGTTGTTCTCGGAGCCGATGGAGTTGGTGGAAACCCCCTCCATGTTCTGGATCTCCGAGTGAATGATGCGTCTCTCGTAAGGATTCATGGGCTCCAGCATGACGCTCTTCTTGTATTTGAGCACCTTGCCCGCCATTCTTCTTGCCAGTGCGCGAAGAGTCTCCTCCCGCTTTGCGCGGTAGCCCTCTACGTCAACGGAAACCTTAGTGTAAGCATCCTTCTTGCCGTCAACGCGCTTGTTGGCAGCCAGATTGGCAAGATACTGGAGGGAGTCCAGCGTCTCTCCGTGGTGACCGATGAGAACCGATGCGCTCTCGCCGTTGATGGCGATGCGAACCTCTCCGTTCTCTCCCTCGGAGACCGTCATTTCCGCTTCGATGCTCATGTCTGCAAGCAGCTTTTCCACAAAAGCGATCGCTCTTGCCTCGCCGCCCGATACGTAGGTCGCGCGGATCTTGGCGTCCTGCGCGCCCAGTCCCAGAAAGCCCTTCTTGGGCTCCTCCAGAACAGTATATTCGATCTTCTCGGCGGAGGGAGCGCCCAGCTCGGTCACTGCCAACTCCACTGCCTCCTCGATCGTTTTTGCACTAATAATTACTTCCTTTTTCACGATTCTTCTCCGTCAGTTTTATTTTCGTCTTTTTCGTCAGCCTTGGTGTCTTCCTTTTTGCTCTTGCGGGAGGGCTTTTCGTCCTTCTTCAGAGCCGCGTCGCCCAAAAGGCTTCCTGCCTTGGTATTCTTCTTTGCCTCAGCCTCGGCAGCCTCCTGCGCTTCCAGCGCCTCGCGGCGCTTGATGGCAGCCTCGCGGGTGTCCTCGAAGTCCACGTCATCAATGTGGTGCAAGGAGCGGACCACTCTGCCCGACTTGTTCTTAGGCGCCTTTTCGATGCGCACGTTCATTTCCTTCTCGGCAGCCTTATAATCCTCCTCGGTGAAGGTGGGAATGGGCATTGCCATCTTCAGGATCCACTGCTTTCCTACGCCGATGATGCTCTTGAAGATCCAGTATACGCCGATAGCGGCGGGAACGATGAAGGTGATGTAAACGCTGAACAGGGGCATGATGATATCCATCATGTTGTTGGAGCATCCCATTGCCTTGTCGTCGCTCATGGGCTGGTAGGAGAGCTTATGGTTGAGCTTCATGGAAGCAAAGTAGACCACAAAGGTCAGTACGGGTACCAGCAGCAGCCAGTTGAAGGTGGTGAAGCTGGGGGTAGCGCCCAGATCCAGCGCGCCGCCGAACAGGGACAGATTGGGCATATCCGACAGCGTCAGATCAAAGCCCGAAACACCGGAAAAGGCGGCGGAATCCTCTGCGAGGATCTCCCGAACCTTACTCATCAGGTCCACGTTACGGGAGGCAACGGTGTCGGCGTTGAAGTCGTAGCCGTAGCTGTTGACCACGGGGACCAGTCCCTTGATCGTGTCGGCGGACAGACCGCAGATATACTGCAGGGGGCGCATTACGATGTTATACAGCGCGATAATAATGGGGAACTGGATCAACAGAGGCAGACATCCGCCCATAGGGTTGTAGCCTTCCTTCTGATAGAGCTCCTGGATCTCCATCGACATTTTCTGCTTTGTGGGGGCATCCTCGCGTCCTGCGTACTTTTTGCGGATCGCCATTTCCTTGGGACGGAGCTTTGCCTGCTTGATAGAATTTTTTTGTTGCTTGATACCGAAGGGCAACAGAACCACTTCAATAATGATCGCAAAGAGGAACAGAGCCAGAATGTACTGGTTGCCGAGGATCTTGTTGCAGAAGCGGATCACGTAGCCGAAGGGTATGTTGATGATATCCCAAATCGAACTCATGGATCAATTCGTTCCGTTTCCCCGTCAGGGGTTGGAACTTCCTCTCTTTTTTGATTTTCGTCATTGTTCTCCTCCGTGTGGGGAGGGGCAGTATCACATCTCCGATCCCTTGCGTATTTCGGAATCCTTTTGGGCGGGACGGGATCATATCCGCCTGCCGAGAAGGGATTACAGCGCAAAATGCGCCAAACCGTCAATCCGAAACCCACGAAAAAGCCACGGTGTTGAAATGCCTCGATGGCATAGGCAGAGCAGGTAGGCGTGAACCTACAGCAGGGATTTCGTTTCAAGGGAGATAGATATTTTTGATAAAGGCGTATGAGGCGTATGCAAACATGCTTCATGCTTCGTTTTGTCCGTCCTTGGGGGGAGCTTTTTCCAGCTCCAGCTTGCGGACGGCGATTCTCAGCTCGCGTTCGACGTCGGTGCTTTTTTTGCCGACGATGGCGCCGCGAGCGCTGATCACAATGAGAAAGCCCGTTCTGAGGTCGTCCCGTACCGAATCGTAGGCGGCGCGTATGATCCGCTTGGCGCGGTTTCGTACCACGGCGCCTCCCACCTTCTTGGAAACCGAGAGTCCAAGGCGGTTGACAAACTGCTTTTCGGGATTTTCCCGTCTCAGTCTACCCGCTGCAAGATCCCGAAGCACGTAAACGGCAATATATCTGCCCACGAAGCGCTTGCCGTTCCGATAAGCCTTTCCGTACAGATGGTTTTCTCTGATCGCAATATTTTTCATGTCTTACTTGACTGTTCCCGTCTTTCGTCCTTACAAACCAAAAACCCCGATGCACACGGAAAAACAAGAGCTGTTTTCTGGGCCATCGGCGGTTTTTATGTGTGTTAAGCAAACAGACGAAGATCAATAGGTCAGTCTTTTTCTGCCCTTAGCGCGTCTTCTCTTGAGGACGTTTCTGCCGTCAGCAGTTGCCATTCTCTTTCTGAAGCCGTGCTCTTTTTTTCTCTGACGCTTTTTGGGTTGATAGGTTCTGAGCATTTACTTGCACCTCCTTAAATTTGTTTTCATCCCGGACTGCGAGATGCCCGGAATGATCCGGAAGCGTGTCGCTTTTCAGCCAAAAAATACGCTTTTACACAATGACATCTTATATTAAATCATACTTTCCTTCATTTGTCAAGATAATTTTTTAATTTTTTTCGTTTTTTTGGAAAATGCAAAAGTTTGGATTGCAATCGGGGGCGGAATATGCTATAATAAGATAAATTGAAGGAAAGGGGGGATCGCCGTGGAGCTGATGCGGGAGGACGAATTCCGAAAGCAGCTGAAAAAGGGAATATCCGGCGGATATCTGTTCTTCGGGGACGAGGATTATCTGAAAAGCTTTACCCTGAGCGCGGCGAGAGAGGCGATCTGCCCCGACGCCACCTTCGCGCTTTTCAATGACGTACGGATCGATGCCATGGACTATTCCGCCGCGGGACTGTTGGATGCTCTGATGCCCCCGCCCATGATGGCGGATCAGAAGATCGTCACGGTGAGCGGCGTCAATCTGGGCGGATTCCGTTCCTTTGACGTGGACGATCTGTGCGAAGCCCTGTCCGCCCTTCGGGAATACGATTACAACGTGCTGATCCTCTCGGTGCCTGCGGGACAGTTTGAGGAAGGAAATCTT
>JAZNVA010000259.1:0-2360 GCA_045592565.1 Eubacteriales bacterium
CGATAATTCTCCAAGAAGGCGTCCTCTACCAGCGTCCTTCCCGTAAGAAAATACTCGGCGCGCCCCGTAAAATAGCTGTCGCAGAGCCAACCTGCCCGCTCACGGGAGGGGCAGTCGGTAAACAGATCCACCGCATTATGGGCAAAGGAACGCTCCGCCGCCCCATAGACCTTTCTCAGCTCGGGATCCCGAATCTCACGTGGGATCATCAGCGACCGACGGTATTCGTAGGTTCGTACACCAAAAGAGGAGACCGTCAGGCTTCCCGATTTCACCATCAGCACGGCAAAACGGCAGGTATAGGGCTCAAAGCTCTGGAAATCGATCCGCTTCCCCTCGGGAAGGAAATACTCGATCACCGCCTGCATATTGATATTGGTAAATGCAAATTCATCGGGAGAGCAAAGCTCGGAAAAACCAAGCACCGCATCACATTCCTCATGCGCCGTCATGTCCAAACGCAAAAATCCCGCATATATTGCTCCCATGTCCAGAATCACATACTCCCCCGCAGACAGGCGCAAAGGAAGGTCTCCCACTCCTCGCGTCTTGTTCTGCTTCTGCCTCTGGATCCAGCGATACGGCAGAGAAACCGCCTCCTCGGGGGAAAATTGCCCCCAGAAATCCACCATCAATCCACCCGAATAGCGGTTCTCCTGACATGGCAGACTCTCGTCATAGGTAAAGGTTCCCGCGGATGCGTACCCCTTGGTCTCTACGATCTCATAGTCGGGGGTAGGAACACGGCGAGGCAGAAGATCGGGTTGATTTTCCGAGGGAATCAGCACAACGCGATTCTCCTCCAAAAAAAGATCTTCCTGGCGATAATCGTAAATTTCTCCGAAGTGTCGCTGTCCCGAAAAGCGCTCCGCGTTCTGCAAGCGGCGGCAGGAGCGATACCCTTCAAAATCCTTACCGGTGGCAAGAAGCACCTCATCCCCCCGTCTCAGTTCAGCCAAGACGAAGGAAGGCTGTTTGACGGTTGACAAGGAGCAACAATAATATCCTGCCACTTCAATTACGATCTCGTTGCCTCCATCAGTATGGCAGCGCGAGAGATCGATCTCGTCCACGCGGGCATATCCCTTGGCGGCGCGGGCGGGACCAAATGCGACAAAATGACCGTTTACCGTCAGTCGGTAAAAGGAGAATGCCGTTACGTATAGCGTGCATCCCCTCAGATCCTCGGTTTCGGCTCGAAGGATCAGCTGATAATTCTTTTCCTTGTCCTTGCCCTCAGCAAAGACGGGAATAGCTTTTTTAAGCATAGGAAATCCTTTCTCGAAAGTCAAGGGGAAACCCATCCTATGGATTTCCCCTTTGGGCTTTTATTTTACTACGATATTGATGATCTTGTTGGGAACCACGATCTCCTTGACCACGGTCTTGCCCTCCATCGCGGCGGCAACACGCTCGTCTGCCTTAGCGATCGCCAGAACCTCTGCCTGAGGCAGATCCACGGGGATCGACAGCTTTCCTCTCACCTTACCGTTGATCTGAACCACGACCTCTACGACATCGTCAGCCGTCTTGCTCTCATCATAGGTAGGCCACGGCTCGTAGGCGATGGTGGTGTCGTGTCCGAGGATCGACCAAAGCTCCTCACCGATATGGGGACAGATGCAGGACAGCATCTTCGTCAGCCCCTCGGCGTACGCGCGAGAGCACTTGCCTTCCTTGTAAACAGCGTTGACAAAGATCATCATCTGAGAGATCGCCGTGTTGAATCCGAGCTTCTCAAAGTCCTCGGTGATCTTCTTGACACTCTTGTGATAGATCTTCTCCAGCGCGGGAGTCTCACCGTCCACAATATTCTCCGCCTCGGTAAAGAATGCCCAGACACGGTTGAGGAAGCGTCTCGCGCCCTCCACACCCTGATCACTCCAAGGCTTGGATACCTCCAACGGGCCCATAAACATTTCGTACAAACGCAGCGTATCCGCGCCATAGTCACGAACCACATCACTGGGATTCACCACAAATTCGGGGAATCTCTTGCCCATTTTGATACCGTTGGAGCCAAGGATCATACCCTGATGAACCAGTTTCTTGAACGGCTCCTTGGTGGGTGCCAATCCCTTATCGTACAGATACTTGTTCCAGATTCTGGAATACATCAGATGTCCTACCGCATGCTCGGGACCGCCAATGTAGAGGTCTACGGGCATCCAGTGCTTGAGTAGCTCCTGATTTGCAAATTCGTCGCTGTTGTGGGGATCAATATAGCGCAGGAAATACCAGCTCGAGCCTGCGGAGCCGGGCATGGTAGAGGTCTCTCTCTTGCCCTTGATGCCGCCCTTATCGTACTGCTTCCACTCGGTTGCGTTCTCAAGAGGTGCTTTCCCGCCCTCGCCCTTGTA
>JAZNVA010000260.1:0-3615 GCA_045592565.1 Eubacteriales bacterium
TTCGCTCGACAGCTCCCTTTACACAAGGGAGCCTTTGACACGATAAAGTTCTGCCCTTGCTTTTTATTTGCTTTCTCTTCATCGGCAGAGCCTCTTTTGAACCACGCGACTATCGCGTGGTTTTCGTCTTACAAAAAACGGGTGGACTCTGCGTTCCACCCGCTTTTATTTGTTACCCGCAACTACTGCACAGAAGCTCGCACACACCCGTAGCACAGCATTCGCATCCCAGCTCCAGACAAAAATCCGCTACGTCACGCCCCTCGATCCGTCTTCGACCGTGGGTCCTTCGGTAGGCTGTCCGATACTCCTCGCAATCGGGCTTTGCCTCATAGGCAAGCTCCACGTATCGCTGTCCGTCTACGAAATACCCCTTTTCCAGAAGCGCGCACCCCTGCAAAAAATTCCATTCGTGCCCTCTGTGCCGAGGCTCGATCTCCTCCAGCATCCTCAGAGCCTCTCCGTACCGCACCTCACGGATCAGGCGACGGATCTCCTGATATCGCTCATTGGGCATACGGGACGCTTTTCTCACGGAAAAGCCCAGCGCGGCGCGGTGGCTTCGGTTGCCGTATTCGGTCAGCGTTTTTTCTTTCATGTCAGCGATCCTTTATCGGTCAGATTTCAAAATCATATCGTAGGCATTGGACGCGGTCACAAGGCGGATATAATCCCTGCTTCGCATGGCGGACAAGGACAGCTTCCGCACAGTCTCCCCGTTCCGTGTACTGATCCCCACAAAAACGGTACCCACCGGCTTCTCCTCGCTCCCGCCCCCGGGGCCCGCGATTCCCGTTGCGGACACCGCAACGTCAGCGCCCAGCCGTTCTCTCGCGCCCCTTGCCATCTCGGCGGCGGTCTGCTCGGACACGGCACCGAAGCGCTCGAGAGTTTCGTGGCAAACGCCCAACAGACGTTCCTTGGATTCATTGGAATAGGTCACGCAACCTCCTACGAACACGTCGGAGCATCCCGCAAGATCGGTCAGCCGCTTGGCGATCAAGCCTCCCGTACAGGATTCCGCCGTGGCGAGAGTCTTTCCTTCCTTGCGAAGCGTTTCTACCACCGCTCTCTCCAGTGAATCCACGTCGATCCCGTAAATATATGCTCCCACCTCGGTCCTTGCGATCCTATCGATCATCGCATCGCAAAGCGCGGCGGCATGCTCCTCGGTATCGCTCTCGGCGGTCACCCGAAGACGAACCTCGCCCTCCTTGCAGTAAGGAGCAACCGTGGGATTCTTGGACTCGGTCATCAAGGTCTTCAGCTTTTCCTCCACCGCCGATTCTCCCATACCGAAAATGTGGATATTCTTGCTGACAAGCACCGTCTCCCGTCTCCCCTTCAGATAAGGAAGGATCTCCTCCTCAAAGATGGGGCAAAGCTCACCGGGAGGCCCGGGAAGCATAATGACGGTCTTCGTTCCTTCCTCGTTTCCTACCGCCAAGGAAGGGGCGGTTCCGTAGTGATTGGGAAATACACGCGCCCCTATGGGCATCATTGCTTGTTTTTCGTTGTTTTTGGTCATTACCCGTCCCAAACGGGTAAAATACGCGCGAATGGTCTCCAAGGACTCCTCGTGCATCTTCATTGCCCTGCCGAAATATTCCGCCACGGTCTCCTTTGTCAGATCATCGTAGGTTGGCCCCAATCCGCCGCTGGTGATCACCAGATCCGCCTCGGCAAAGGCGGCGTCCAGCGCGCGGCGCAGACGGACGGGGTTATCGCCCACCACCGTGTGGCGATACACGTGAATACCAAGCTCCGCCAGCTTTCTTGACAGATACGCGGCGTTGGTATTGACAATATCTCCGAGAAGCAGCTCGGTTCCCACGCAAAGGATCTCCGCTGTATGGATCGTTTTCATGCTCACGACTCCTTTCCTTCTTTTCCTATTTATTTTACTCTCTGTTTGTGTCACGAATGTGACTCGGTATGTATTTTTTGTAAATATTCTTGATTTTCCCCCGCCTCTGTGATACAATAGAACCACTTTATAGGAAAGGAGAGACGGTATGGCTTTATGTACTCTATGCCCCCGCAGGTGCCGAGCAGACCGCGCGTCGGGAGAGAGAGGGATTTGCGGTCAGGGAAATGAGATACGGATCGCGCGAGCCGCGCTTCACCCCTATGAGGAGCCCTGCATCAGCGGCGCAAGGGGATCGGGCACCGTCTTTTTCGTGGGCTGTACCCTTCGTTGCGCCTTTTGCCAGAATCGCTCCATCAGCCGTGAGGATACCGCGGGACGGACAGTCACGCCGCGACAGCTTGCCGATCTTTTTTTGGAGCTGGAGGCGCAGGGAGCGCACAACATCAATCTGGTCACGGCAACGCACTTCACCCCCGCCGTGACGGAGGCGCTGTCTCTTGTCAGAGCCCGCCTTTCGATCCCCGTGGTCTGGAACACCTCGGGCTATGAGCGGGTAGAAACGCTCCGTATGCTTTCGGGGCTTGTGGATATTTACCTGCCCGATTTCAAATACGCGTCATCCGATACGGCGGCTCGCTATTCCGCCGCCCCCGATTATCCCGCCGTGGCGAGCGCCGCCCTTTCGGAAATGTTTCGCCAGACGGGCAAGTGCTCCTTTGATGAGAACGGCATGATGCAAAAGGGCGTTCTGGTGCGCCATCTGGTCCTTCCCGCCAACCGACGAGACAGCATGGCGGTTCTGGAGACGCTGGCGGCTTTGTTGCCCCTCGGGGAGATCCGCCTGAGCCTGATGAGTCAGTACACCCCCGAATTTGCCGCAGACTCTCCTCACAGGGAGCTTCACCGCCGACTGACCGCCTTTGAATACGACAGCGTTCTTCAGCGCGCCGTCGAGCTTGGATTCGAGGGCTATATGCAAGGGCGATCCTCCGCCTCGGCAAGATTCACCCCATCCTTTGAATAGTTTGAATAGATAAATCAAACGGACAATCGATCCAATTGTCCGTTTTCTTTTTTATTATAGCATTCCGATCAGCCGCTCGATGGCGAGATAGCCTGAATATCCCTGCTGCTTCAGGCTCAGATCCGCCTCGGAGCAAAGCCGAAGGGCGCGCTTCAGCCGCTTGAGGGATTTTCCCGACACCGCGGCGTAATTTTTCTTTGCCCAAAAATCCTTCTTTCTTAGAACAGCGGCGATCTCTCCCGCCTGTAATCCCTGCTCCGCCAATGCCTTGACGGTCACCAGATCGCAGATCACCCGTGTGACCTCCGACAGCACCACCACGGGGTCGATCCGTCGGAAGCGCATCACCTCCAACGCCCGCAAAGCCTCCTCGTATTTTCCGTCGGCAATGGCGTTTGCCAGAGCATAGGTATCCGCCGACAGCTCGGAAACACACACCTTCTCTACATCCTCCCGCGTCACCGTCTGTCTCCCCTGCTGTAGAACGTAATAGGCGACCTTTTCGGTCTCGGAGGAGAGTGTGAACATAGATTTCCCGCAAAATTCGATGAGGTAGGCGCAGACCGAAGCGTCTGCCGAGACGCCGTGATGCTGAAAATGCTTCCCCACCCATGCCACAAGTCGCGCGCCCGTAATGGGATCAAAGCGGACGGGCGTCAGATATTCGGATAATCTTTTATAGAGCGCGGACGGGCTCTTAGGAAGATTTCCTTCCTCAAAC
>JAZNVA010000261.1:0-15386 GCA_045592565.1 Eubacteriales bacterium
TTATGAACATCGCCATCGGCATATTTATCGCCTTCGTCTTTTTCGGCTACCGCACCAGAAGAATGGGGCAGATGCTCAATGCGAACACCTTTCCTGAATTTATCGGCAAGCGGTTCCGTTCACTCGTCCTTCTCATCCAACGTCCGAGTCAGAAGCTCCTCGTCGCCAAACAGCTCGTATATTGCCTCGCGGGACTCAACGCCCAGCGCGCGAACAAACATGGTCAGGGGCAGCTTTCGGGTCTTATCGATGCGCACGTACATCACGCCGTTGGCATCCACCTCATACTCCAGCCATGCTCCTCTGTAAGGAATAATGGTCGTGCTGTAGGTTTCCTTTCCCGCCTTATCGATAGCATCCGCATAGTACATGCCGGGAGAACGAATAATCTGAGAAACGATAACACGCTCCGCACCGTTGATCACGAAGGTACCGGTTTCGGTCATGATGGGGAAATCGCCCATAAAGATATCGGTCTGCTTCACCTCACCCGTTGCCTTATTGGTCAGGCGAACGTTCACCTTCAAGGGGGCTGCATAGTTGGCGTCGCGCTCCTTACATTCCTCTACCGTATATTTGGGCTTCTGATCGATAGAATAGGAGACAAACTCAATAACGAGATTATCCGAGTGGTCGGTGATGGGAGAAACGTCCCGAAGCACCTCCATCAATCCCTCTTCCAAAAACCACTTGAAGGATTTGGTTTGTACTTCAACCAGATTCGGAAGGTCACACTCGAATGTGGATTTGGAAAAACTCATTCTTGTGTTTTGACCAAGCTTCTGCTCTTTTACGTTGACCATTAATTCAATCACTCCATTCAAAGTAATTATCCACGCCGTTTTTCGAACTCGTCGCGGACATTTCGCTCACTCCGTCCACACCTACGCGTATATATATAATATCGAAAAAAAGTTTCGACAAAATATTTATACTCATCAAAATGGACACAATGAGCAATTATAATGCAGTTTATAATTATAGCACTGTTATTGTGCTTTGTCAAGAGTTTTTTTAAAAATTATGAATAATTTTCAGAATATTCCTCGAAAAAAAGTTTTTTTGCTTTTTTTAAACTTTTTTTCAAAAACCTATTGCAATCGGAGCGGAAATATGGTATCATATGTAAATGTATGGACGAATACGGTTCGCACCCTCTCATGCGTAACCGTCGAGGCTAATTTTAAATCTTAACGGAGGTGAAAATCATGCCGAATATCAAAAGCGCAAAAAAGCGTGTTCTTGTTAACCAGACTAAGGCGATGCAGAACAAAATGTTCCGCACTCAGCTGAAGACCGATATGAAGAAATATCAGGCTGCTGTTGCTGCAGGTGACGCAGAGCTTGCTCAGACGACCTACAAGGCCGCTGTCAAGAAGATCGATCAGGCTGCTGCACGCGGAATCATTCATAAGAATGCTGCCGCTCGCAAGAAGAGCCAGTTCACCAAGGCACTCAACAATATGTAATGATAACCGTGCATAGTTCTCACCGCTATGTACGGTTATTTACTTTTTATCGGAATTTTTTGGAGGTTTTTCCATGATCGTTCACAACATTCGGGAGCTTGTGGGGCACACCCCGCTTCTCTCCCCCGATTCTTATAAAAAAAATCACTCCATCGAGGCAGATCTTCTCTGTAAGCTGGAATATCTCAATCCCGCGGGAAGCGCTAAGGACCGCGTTGCCGCCGCCATGATCGAGGACGCGGAAAAAAAGGGACTGCTGACCGAGGGCTCCGTCATTATTGAGCCAACCAGCGGAAATACCGGTATCGGTCTTGCGGCAATTGCCGCATCCCGCGGATACCGTGTCATTCTCACCATGCCCGACACTATGAGCGTGGAACGGAGGGCGCTTCTTGCCGCCTTTGGCGCGGAGATCGTTCTCACCGAGGGCGCAAAAGGAATGCAGGGCTCCATTGACAAGGCACGGGAGCTTGCCGCCGCCATTCCGAACAGCTTCATTCCCTCTCAGTTCGACAATCCCGCAAACCCCGCCGCGCACCGTGATTCCACGGGGCCCGAGATCTGGGCGGACACGCAGGGGAAGGTAGATATTTTTGTCGCGGGTGTCGGCACGGGCGGAACCCTGACGGGAGTAGGGGAATATCTCAAGACAAAGAACCCCGATATTCGAATCGTTGCTGTCGAGCCTGCCTCCTCTCCTCTTTTGTCGGAGGGCAGAGCCGGCGCGCACGGCCTGCAAGGAATCGGTGCGAACTTTGTGCCGAGCAACCTGAATCGGGCGCTGATCGACGAGATCATACCCGTCACCGAGGAGGAGGCGTACGCCGCGGGGCGGTCGCTTGCAAGAGAGGAAGGAATCCTTTGCGGGATCACCTCGGGCGCCGCTCTCCACGCATCTACCCTTCTGGCGCATCGCCCCGAAAACAAGGGCAAGACCATTGTCTGCCTACTTCCCGACACGGGTGACCGATATTTATCTACGGCGTATCTGAAATAACTTTCCCGATCCATGCAAAAAAGTGAGAGAGGTGTTCCTATGAACACCTCTCTTTTTTACAATTTTTTCGTTACCTTTAACGATATACCGACCGCAATTCTGATCAAGCTCGCCAGATTCCATAATACCAGTATTGACTATTTATTAGGAGAGACCAATCAAAAAAAACGATATCCATAAAAAGAAGCCGCATCATCGCGGCTTCTTTTTTCATATCTGAAATATTACAGCAATCCGACGGTTCGGAATACGAAAGCAAAGAGAAACAGCGTCAGAACAGAACCTACGCTGGTCCAGACCACAAGCTGTCCTGCCAAAATATCGTCGTTCTTCATTTCTCTTGCCATAATGGCGGAAGAAACTGCCACGGGAGACGCAAAGAGCGCGATAAAGGATGCATATTCGGGAGCCCCCAGAGAAAGAATGCCCGCGCGGGAAAGCGCATACCCAACACCGATAGCAAGGACAGGGGCTAACACGATTCGGGCGACTGTCGCGAGAATGATCTGTCCCTTCATTCCCTTCACCGCCGAGAAAGTGAACTGTCCGCCAAGCATCATCAGCATAAAGGGAGAGGCAATCTTGGACATGGATTCCACAACGGAGAACAAGATCTTACCCTGCTTGGACAGCATAAAGACCGGTGTCCCGTCCGCACCCACCGGGATCATCTGGCGGATTCCCACGCACAAAAGTCCCGCGGCAATGGCAATGATCAGGGGGTTTTTCAGAATATTGAGTCCGATCTTTTTCCAATCGATTGCCCGAAGTCCCTTTTTCTTCCCCTCCGATTCTTCATTGAAAATCGACAGGGCAACCACTGCCAGCACGTTGAACATCGGAATGGTAAAGGCGGTCAGCACTGCCACGCATTGCAAGGCGGGAGTCCCCCCCAACGCCTCGGTCAAGGAGACACCCAGAATGGCGCTGTTGGAGCGAAAGAAGCACTGTACCACCACACCCCTCTGTTGTTTATCCGGGATCCAAAGAAGCGCAGCAACCGTGCCAAGTGCAAACAGAAGTGCGATCACCAAAAGCGAGTACACCACCGTCCGCATATCAATGGCATCAAAGGTCTTGATGGAATACACCGTACAGAACAGCATCGCCGGGAGGGCGATACGAAAGGAAAATTTATATCCTACCGAAAGAAAATGATCGGTAAAAAATCCGACTCGTCTGAGCAGGTATCCCAAAAAGATCACCAAGACCAAAGGCAACACCGCCTCGGTGGCATATCGAAACGTTTCAAACATCACTCATTCCCCTTTCCTTCTGCTCCCTGTTTGTAAAGCGGATTCCTTGATAGGTTCCCCGTTGATAAAGCAATTGATCGATATCGTTGATCACACTGACTTTTTTTCGACTCCAATCAGGGGCAAGCAGCTCCTCCCCCATTCCGTCTCCCGTAAGTCTGGCAATGACGGTCGTGGCAGGCAACCGCTCCAAGGCATCGGCAACCAGCGCCACATATTCATCCTTTTCCAGAGGACAGTAAGTACCCGAAAGATAGTCCTCAGCAAGGGGAGTTCCTCGCAGCACGTGCAACAGATGGAGCTTGACCTGATCAGGGCGCAACGCCGCTACCCGCTCTACCGTCTCCATCATCATCTCCCGCGTCTCATCAGGAAGTCCGAAAATCAGATGGATACAGATCTGTATTTTGTCCGACACGGCGCGAAGGCGATCATAGCCGCGAAGAAAATCCTCATAGGTATGCCCCCGATTGATGCGCCTTGCCGTCTCATCATGGCAGGTCTGGAGTCCCAGCTCTACGGTCAACACGGTACGTTCGGCGATCTCGGCAAGATATTCCGGTACCCCCTCGCCAAGGCAATCGGCACGGGTAGCGATATTCAGTCCAACCACAGCCGGCTGAGCCAAAGCCTCCTCATACAGCGCTCTCAGGCGTTCCACAGGAGCATCGGTATTGGTATGGGCTTGAAAATATGGAATACACCTGTCCACCGACCATTTGGCAGACAGCTTTTCTCGCACTCGCGCATACTGCTGAGAAATGCTCAGGGTAGGCAATTCCGCAAAATCACCGCTCCCACGCCCCGAACAGTAAATGCAACCGCCAACACCGCATCGTCCGTCAATATTTGGACAGGTAAAGCCCGCGTCCAGTGGGATCTTGGCGCACTTTCCGCCAAAGGTGTTCCTCAGATAGTACTCATAGGTATGATACCGCTTGTTGGTATCCGAAAACGGAAAGGGATTTGCATTTCGCTGTGTGATTTTCTTGCTCATTCGTCACGTCTCCCCCTCTCCCTTTTCTTTTCATCAATATTTTATCACAAAACCCCTCCCGTTTCAAGTCCGATTCGCTTTTTTCTATACATATTTCATGTAAAATGAAATAGAATTGGCGCGCCGGCGATATTGCCGACGCGCCACGCGAGTCCCTTTGTTATATTGATGCGATACTTGAAGATGCGAGTATCTTTAGTACGTCAATGACGGATTGGCATCCTTTGTTGTGAACGGTATGTCGAACGTTTTACCTTCCAGATCGGCAACCACAACCTTATGAAGCAAATTGCGCAAGGCACGATTGGGTGACTTCAGCACGTGCTGAGCATAAAAGATTGTGATATTGTTCACGGAATCTACGGAAGCAAAGGCACCGGCAGCACCACCCCAACCGAATTCCGTTACCGTTTGATCTTGGTAGGTTACCCGCATTCCAAGTCCATAGGACGTGCCGGAGGGGTGTTTCTTAACGTATATAGCCCGTTGACGATCGGTAAGATGATCCTGTGCCATCAGGGCAACGGTCTCCTTTTTCAGGATCACGTCACCGATACGCATTGCCTCCAGAAACTTGATGTAGTCCTCTACCGTGGAGATGCAACCACCGCCACCGCTGGCATAGTCCTTTTTCAAATGACACCAGAAGCGCCATACAGGCATAAACTCACCTGTTTCCTCGTTGTAATGATATTGCTTGGCAAAGCCCTCCCAATCCTCCAACGGATGCAGGAAGGTCGAATGCACCATGCCGAGAGGATCAAAGATATGGGTCTTGACATAGTCTTCAAACTTTTCACCGGACAGCACCTCTACAAGCGCGCCCAGCACGTCGTGAGAAAGACTGTACATCCAGCTCTCACCGGGTTCATATTCCAGAGGGGTTCTGGCAAACATATTCACCGTTTCGATCGTGGGACAATCGTGGTCGGGTCGGCTATAGTACTCTTCCAGCTCCGGTGTGTGCATATCATAGTTCATGCCGGAGGTCATCTGAAAGAGATGCTTGATCTTGATGGGATTTTTTGCCTTTCTGACACCGTCCTCGGTCTTTACGGTCATGTCCGCAAAGGCAGGGAGATAGTCGGATACGTTGTCATCCAGCGAAAACAACCCCTTTTCCCACAGCTGCATGGCGGCTGCACAGGTAATCAGCTTCGAGCAGGAATATATGTGATATTTTTCCTTTCCCGTCATGGGCGTCTTGTTTTCGCGATCGGCGTAGCCGCCCATATGTCGCAGAATGCATTCGCCGTCTTTATAAACGATCAGGTCGAAGCAGGGAACTCCCATATCCAAAAAATGTTGACATAGTGCTTTGGTTTGTTCAAACATAAAATTTCTCCATCTTGATCACAAGCAATTCGTATCGTTTCTCAGATCGTTATACGCCTATTATAGCACAGATCCGCAGGCAATGCAAGACCTATCAAGTAAGTTTCTCACTTGGTGCCGAAAAGAGAAAGCAAAGCAAATGCTTTCCTGAACTACGGAAGGGACAATTACATCAAGTGAATCGGACATCACGTCCCCATAAAAAATATCAGTTGGTGCAACCGCTTTATCGCGGATGCACCAACTGTATCCTTTTTGTATTCAATTAACCAACCAGCTTCTCCAAAACAGCCAAACGGACGCAAATCGTCAGAACGTCCATTGCCGCCTGCAGATCCTCACAAGAGGGGAAAGAGGGGGCAATTCGGATATTGCTGTCCGCGGGATCCTTTCCGTAAGGATAGGTCGCGCCCACGGTGGTCAGTGTCACACCCGCATCCTTACACAGAGCGAAGGTACGCTTTGCGCATCCCTCCTCCACATAAAGGCTGACGAAGTATCCGCCCTTGGGATGCGTCCAGCGTGCCGCACCCGTTTCGGCAAGCTCCTTGGTAAGAGTTCTCTCCACAATCTCAAATCTGGGGCGAAGGATCTCGGCAAGCTTCATCATATGCTTACGGATGTTCTCGGCGTTTCCGAAATACTTAACGTGACGGAGCATATTCAGCTTATCGTGTCCGATGGTCTGAATGGTCATCACCTTTTTGATCTGCGCAAGATTTGCATCGGATGCCGCCATGATGGCAACGCCCGCACCGGGGAAAGAGATCTTGGAGGTAGACGCGAAATAGAATACCCGATCCGCGTTTCCTGCCTTCTCACACTCGGAGAAGATGTCCAGAAGTACGTCTCCTCCCTCCTCGTACAGCTCATGCACGGCATAGGCATTATCCCAGAAGATACGGAAATCGGGAGCGGCGGTCTTCATGGAAGCCAAACGGCGAACCGTCTCGTCGGAATAGGTAAATCCATCGGGATTGGAATACTTGGGGCAGCACCAGATCCCCTTGATGGCAGGATCAGCCGCTACCAGCTTCTCCACGGTATCCATATCGGGGCCTTCCTCGGAAATTGCCACGGGGATCATCTCGATCCCCAAGGATTCGGTGATAGCAAAGTGACGGTCATAGCCGGGCGCAGGGCAAAGAAATTTCACCTTTTCCTGCCGACACCAAGGCTTCTCGCTTCCCACCACGCCGTAAAGCATCGCGCGGGAAACCGCATCATACATCAGGTTGAGAGAGGAGTTGCCTCCAACGATAATATTCTCTGCGGGAATCCCCAACAGATCGGAAAACAGCTTCTTTGCTTCGGGAATTCCGTCAAGGATCCCGTAGTTCCGGCAGTCAAATCCATTCTCGGCAAAGCAGTCCTTGCTTTCAACAAGACAGGTCAACATATCGCTCATCATATCCAGCTGAGCCCGTCCGGGCTTTCCTCTGGAAAGATCCAGAGACAGCTTCTTTGCCTTCACTGCCTCGTACTGCTTTTCCACACGGCTCTTCTCCCTGAGAAGCTCCTCTTTGCTCATTTGAAAATAAGTCATTTTTTCCTCCGATTCTCCCCTGTGGGGAGTATACAATTCAATCTTGTATATTGTATCATATCTTTTTCAAAAAAGCAAGAATTATTTTTTGATTTTGCAAAATGTTCACAATTTTATCAACTTAATCTTGTTTTTTCCAAAATCGACGCATAATTTCTGCAAGTGATTGTGCATTTCCTGCATATTGAACCATTTCCCAATGAGTGGGAAAGAGTCTGCGATATTTGGCGTCGGCATATCGGTCATCCACCAAAACGGCAACGCCGCAATCCTCCTCCCGACGGATCACCCGTCCCACCGCTTGCAGCACGCGATTCATTCCGGGATAGGTATAGGCGTATTCATATCCCTGCCCATCCTCCTGATCAAAATATTCCTGAATCATGTTTCTTTCGTTGGACAGTCCCGACAGCCCCACGCCGAAAATAATGGAGCCGATCAGGCGGCTGCCGGGAAGATCCACGCCCTCCGCAAAGGCGCCTCCAAGAACACAGAAGCCCACTCGAAGATGTCCCGTATCCTCACGGAACGTAGACAGGAACTCCTCCTTTTCCCGAATTCCCATTCCTTGCTTTTGGACCACCACCTCCACATTGGGGTATTTTTTGCAAAACACCCGTTGTACCCCCTCTAAGCACGCATAGGATGGGAAATACGCGATATAATTTCCCGACTTGGCGCTGACCGTGGCGGCGATCACCGTGGCGTATTTGGAAAAATTCTTTTCCCTATCCTCCATTCGCGTACTCAGGTAGTCCACGACCGAAACACAAAGATTGGCAGGATCAAAGGGAGATGGCAAGGACACGCTTTCTGCCTGTCTTTCTCCCCCAAGAACGTCGCAGAAATATTCGGGAGGAGTCAAAGTAGCGGAAAACAGCACGGACGCGCACGCGCGATTCAAAAGAGCATTCATGGTAGGAGATGGATCAAGGCAGTAGATCTTTACCGTCAGATCTCCCCCGAGAAGCTCCACGTAACACCGAAAGCCCTTATCAAAGAACTCGCTGACCGCAAGATAGCGTCCAATATGAGAGGAAAGCTCCGAAACCGCATCCGCCACGGGATCGTCCAAATTCTTTCGAAGCCAGCTCTCACACTTTTTTCGGAACACTTCCATTTCCTTATTGAAATTCTCCAGTGGAGCATGACTCATATAAAATCCTTGCTCATTCCCATCCGCATCCTTTACCATATCGGCAAGGCACAGTCTTCTGAGGCGGCCCACCGACATGCGCGCCGCCTCTGTCGCTGTGGAAAATTCATCCTCTCGGTCGCAAAGCAAAGCACTCACCGCCTCAAACTCCGAGCGGTGAAGCACGGCGGAATACATATCCCTCGCCCGATCCGCCAGATTATGAGCCTCATCGATGAGAAAAATATACCGTTCTCCCTTTCCAGCAGAGGAAAAATACCGACGAAAATAAACCGATGGATCAAAGGCATAGTTATAGTCGCATATGATACTGTCACAGTATTCGGACAGATCCAAGGAAAGCTCGTAAGGGCAAACCTGATATTTTTGAGCTACAGAGCCGATCAACCGCCTGGGGTATCCGTTTCCGCCATCCAGCAGCTCCCAGATCGCTCCCTTGACGCGGTCATAATATCCCTTGGCATAGGGGCAAAGCTCGGGTGAACACGGGTTCTGACCGCTCTTTCCCTGTCCCCTTGCTCCGCAAGGACAAATCTGCTCCTTGGCAGTGATCATCACGGTGCGCAGAGGGGTACCGCTCTCAAACAACTTGGCTGATGCCAGATAGGCTTCCCTTCCGGTGCTTGCCTTGGCGGTCAGATAGAAGATTTTATCCGCATAGCCCGTTCCCAACGCGCGAACGGCAGGATACAGAGACGATACGGTTTTTCCCGTTCCCGTGGGAGCTTCCACGAATAGGCGTTTTCCCCGTCGGATCGCCGAATATGCCTCACGGATCATGATCTCCTGTCCCTCACGAAGCTCGGGATAGGGAAACCTTGCTTCCGCCAGACGGGGGAGTATCTCGGTCTGTCTGCGCACAAGGAACCGCGCCTGCTTTTCGATTGCGGACAGCAAACCGAGATAAAACTCCTGAAGCACCTCGGTTTGGAAATGATAGCGGTGATACCGTGTTTTCTTGGTTTCCGTATGATAATAGGTCAGCCGTCCGTGGATATGAGAAAGCCCGTCCCGCTGAGCAAGAAAATAGGCGTAGCACTTGAGCTGAGCCAGATGAATGGAATCGGGGGGCGCGTAAAAGGCGGCTCCACGTACACATTTGATCTCATCCACCTCCACGCCGTCACCGCGACGGATCACCCCGTCGGCTCTGCCACTGACGGTATAATGCAGATCGTGATACAGTGTTGTGTTCTGCAAGGGCACCTCCGCGTTGTAGAAACCACCTGCCTCTGCCTGTAGCTTTTTATGGATGGCAATGCCATCGGCGCCTGCCTCCGCATCGGGTCGGTATCCACCGAGATCTCCTCCCCGAAGCGCCAATTCACAGAGGAGCCGTACAGACAGCTCTACTGCGCAGGTTTCTTCACAATACCGCATACCGCTCCTCCTTTTTTCAGAGAATTATCGAAAAAAAGCAACGAACGTATCTCCGCTTTTCCTCCTTACTATTATATCACGGACAGACAGTATTCGTCAATATCCTTTTCTCTCCTTCTCAAATTTCCAGATTTTTAGGGGTACCATTTTCACGCGGAACCGATTATAATTGTAATGAGCAAACACAAAACTGTCACAAATGGAGGAAAACCTATGGAAATGCTACAAATCAGCGACAGTAAGCTGAAGGTGATGCTGTCCCGCGAGGATCTGGAATCCTTCGATCTTCGAGCAGAGGAGATGGATTACAGCAACACCGCAACCAAACGAATGTTCTGGGATATTTTAAATCAAGCCAAGCGAGCCCTTGGATTTGATACCGACGGCGCTCGCGTTCTCGTGCAGCTTTACCCCTCTCGGGCGGGAGAATGTGAAATGTTTATCACACGGATCGGTTCTGTCTGCCGCGTCTGTGCCGAAGGAAATATTTCCGGGGATCCTCCGCTCCGTCCTCTTCTCCACTACAAGCCATCTCACCGCTCAGCCGGCTCAAAAGGGGATGTGGGTGCCTTTGGATTTGACGGCATAGACCGTATGCTCACGGTATGCCACCGTCTGTGTGGGATCGGATATTCGGGTAAGAGCGGCGCGTACATAGGCGACAACGGACGGTATTATCTGTTTTTGGACGGCTTGGATCTGTCAGGATACATTCCCTTGGACGAATTTTCCTTTATTGTCGAATACGGCTCCTCCGAAAACGTCGAAGCCCTACGAAGCTTTCTGAGCGAGCATGGCAAAGCTATTTGCAAGGAAAACGCGGTGGAGCAGCTCGGTGCTCTGTAACAAAACGGCACAGAGCCGCATATACTGAAGAAGAACCATTCGAACCATTCCAAGCAGAAAGGAACAGACACCATGAATTCTTCCCCCTCTACACCCGAATCGCTGGGATATCTGATCGTCAAGGTCTCCACCGCCAGAGGCGCTATTCCTCTGGAGGGCGCCACGGTAAACATCCGCGGAAGTGACAAGGCAAACTCAGGCGTATTATTTTCCCTGAGAACCGATCGGGACGGAAAGACCGAGCGTATTTCCCTTCCCACGCCACCGCGCTCCGCCTCAGAAGCTCCCGGAAATTCTACCCCCTATGCCACCTATCACATTGATGTTTTTCAAGACGGCTACATACCCCTCGCGTTTCACAACGTGCCTATCTTCCCTTCCATCGTCTCCATTCAGCCCGCCGTCATGATCCCCTCTCCCGAATATGCCGAGCTGACACCCTATCCTCCCTATTCCGCTTCCTCGGTGATCTCTCCCGAGGACGGTGAGGATACGCTGTAAAGGAGGTGTCCCGTGAATACAAACCTTCCCGTGATCCCCGAAAGCATCACCGTCCATCTGGGACCGCCCAATCAAGCGGCGCAAAACGTGACTCTTCCCTTTATCGAATACATTTATAACGTCGCTTCCAGCGAGATCTACCCCACGTGGCCCGAAAGCGCCATCCGCGCCAATATCTATGCCCAGATCTCCTTTGCCCTGAATCGGATCTACACCGAGTATTACCGCATCCGCGGTTATGATTTTGACATTACCAACTCCACCGCCTATGATCAATATTTCGTAAAAGACAGAGATTATTTTGAAAACATCGTGCAAATCGTTAACGAGATATTCGACAGCTATATCGTTCGTCAAGGAAACGTGGAGCCTTTGTTTGCGCAATACTGCAACGGAACCACCGTGACCTGCCCGGGACTCTCTCAATGGGGCACCGTAACCCTTGCCAACCAAGGGCTCACTCCTTACGAAATCCTACAATATTATTATGGCAACGACATTGATCTGGTTACGGATGCTCCCGTCATGGGAGTAAGCTCCTCTCTCCCCGACCGTCTGCTTCGGATCGGTACGGCGGGAGATGACGTGCGCCAGATCCAGATCCGTCTGAATCGCATCTCCGACAACTACCCCTCGATCCCTAAAATCGCCATTCCCGACGGTGTTTTTTCCTTTGATACCGAAGATGCGGTACGACGTTTTCAGGAGGTTTTTTCTCTTCCCGCAGACGGGATCGTAGGAAAATCAACCTGGTATGCCATTCAGTTCATTTACAATGCCGTAAAGCGACTCAACGAGCTGAATTCCGAGGGAATCACTCTCTCGGAGGTCACCCAACAATTTACCGAATCCATCGGGCAGGGCTCAACGGGTACCGAGGTGCAAAACGTTCAATATCTGCTTTCCTACCTCTCCCAATTCTACAACACCATTCCTCCCGTTGCCATTGACGGAGTGTACGGACCGTCCACCACCGCCTCCGTCATTGCCTTTCAACAGACCTTTGATCTTCCCGTAACGGGTGAGGTGACCTTTGAGGACTGGGACATCATGTATCGCACCTATCTCGGCTTTATAGAGACCATTCCCTTTCAATACGCGGAAGGAAACGTACTACCCTACCCGGGGATCCCTCTGCGCCTTGGTTCGGAAGCAGATGCGGTGCGTGTCCTTCAGGAATATCTGAATTATCTTTCGCAATTTTACGACGAGATCCCCGCGGTAAACGTAACGGGATATTTTGGCACACAAACGCAACAGGCAGTTCTTGCTTTTCAGCGGTTACAGGGGATTCCCGAGAGCGGAACGGTGGCAAGCGTGACGTGGAACGCCATTGCCGATCTTTACAGTGATCTCTACAACGGCTCCCGATTGAACGAAGGGCAATACCCCGGCTACGAGATCGGAGCATAGAAAGGAGCGCGAATGAAAAAAAACGTCACAAAGCCCGATGCCGTGCGAAATCTGCAAAGGTACTTGCGCAGACTTTCCTACGAAAATGAGGAGATCCCCCCCGTTCCCATTGACGGAATATTTGATATCCGAACCGAGGAAGCACTCTCCGTCTATCAGCGAATCTCCGCTCTCCCCGTCACGGGACGCGCGGATAAGGAAACGTGGGACACTCTTTTCGCGGACTACACCCGCCTGATACGACAAAAGGATCAAAAAATAGTTCCCGACTTTTTTCCCCGTGTCCCCACCGACTATGAAACCACTCTTGGGGAGCGGTCGTCGTTTATTACCCTTCTTCAATGGATATTGGGTGAGCTGAAGGTCATATACGACACAATCCCCGAGCCATACATGTCGGGCATCTACGATGATGCCACCGCGGCGGCGGTTCTTGAATTTCAGAGGATCCATCGACTTCCGCAAAACGGACGGGTGAATCGACTAGTATGGAATCGCATGGCAGAGGAATACAATCAATACGGGACTTAATGCAAAAAAATCACGTCCTGTCAAATAAATTTAAGCTCTGCGGGCAATACTCCTCACGAAACGAACACATAGAACGATCAAAGAAGGTTATAAAAGTATTATGTCAAACAAATTTACACAAAAAGCGCAGAACACGCTAAATTGTGCCCTGACTGTGGCGCGGGAGCTGGGACACACCTACATTGGCTCCGAGCACATTCTGCTGGGACTGCTTTCGGAGAAGGACAGTATTGCCGCCCGTCTGCTTCTGTCAAGAGGCGCAGATTGGAACAAGATGAGACGGACCGTCATTGACATTGCGGGAGCAGGCTCCCCCAGTCTTGTAACTCCCGCCGATATGACACCGCGGGCAAAAAAAATCATCGAGGCGTCAGCCGCCGCATCCGCTCAGCACGGTAACCGATACATCGGTACCGAGCATTTGCTGTATGCTCTCCTGAATGAGCGGGATTGCGTGGGTGTCCGTATGCTGGAATCCGAGGGGATTCCTGCATCCGAACTGAAAACCGATCTGAGCGCGTTTCTTTCTGCAAACGGAGAAAAGAGTCGCCGTACCGAGCAAAAAGCCCCCTCGGAAGAAAAGCTGAAGATCCGCGGTGCGCCCGTTCTCAGCTCCTACGGTCGAGATCTGACCGAGGCGGCAAGAGACGGAAGAATAGATCCTCTGATCGGCAGGGAGAGGGAGATCGAACGTGTCATTCAGATCCTTTCCCGACGAACCAAAAACAATCCCTGTCTCATTGGAGAGCCCGGGGTTGGGAAAACGGCGGTGGTGGAAGGACTCGCCACACGGATCGTGGAGGGAACGGTTCCCGATTCCTTGAAAAAAAGAAGGATCATCACGTTGGATATTCCTTCTATGATCGCCGGTGCCAAATATCGGGGAGAATTTGAGGAACGAATGAAAAACGTCATGGAAGAGGTTGGGAAGAATCCCGACATCATTCTCTTTATCGACGAGTTTCACGTTATCATCGGCGCGGGGGCGGCGGAGGGCGCGGTGGATGCCGCCAATATTCTCAAGCCCGCACTGGCGCGGGGAGAGTTGCAGGTGATCGGCGCCACCACCATTTCCGAATACCGAAAGCATATTGAAAAGGATGCCGCGCTGGAGCGTCGCTTTCAATCCATTACTGTAAGTGAACCCGATGAGGAGGATGCCGTCAGGATCCTTCTCGGTCTGCGCGAAAAATACGAAGCGCACCACCAGCTGTCCATCAGCGATGAAGCGATACGGAGCGCGGTTCGCTTGTCGATACGATATATTCCCGACCGATTTCTCCCTGACAAAGCCATCGACCTGATCGATGAGGCGGCGTCCCTCGTACGGATCACCTCGGAGATCCCCTCTCCCGACCGCAAGCTTCTGGAGGATCGTCTCAAGGAGCTGAACAAGGAAAAGGAGACCGCCATTACCGAGCAACAGTTTGAAAAAGCGGCGCATCTGAGGGATCAGGAGCAACAGATCAAGTTTGAGCTGGATGAGCTTCAAAGCAATACGGAGAGATCGGGATCGGCTTCCCTTCCCGTGGTCACATCCTCTCATATTGCAGATGTAGTCACGGGCTGGACGGGCATTCCCGTTAACAATCTGCTGGAGGACGAAAGCCAACGTCTGCTCTCCTTGGAGCAGGAGCTGAAAAAGACAGTGATCGGTCAGGAGATGGCAATCCAAACGGTTTCGGGGGCGATCCGACGCGGTCGCATGGGGCTAAAGGATCCCCGCCGTCCCATCGGTTCCTTTATTTTTCTCGGACAAACGGGGGTGGGAAAAACCGCCTTAGCGCTTGCCCTTGCCGAACAGATCTTTGGAAGTGAGGCTGCCACGATCCGCTTGGATATGTCGGAATATATGGAAAAGCACAGTGTTTCCCGTCTGATCGGCTCTCCGCCCGGCTATGTGGGATATGAGGAAGGGGGGCAGCTGACTGAACAGCCCCGCCGCCGCCCCTACTCGGT
>JAZNVA010000262.1:0-9171 GCA_045592565.1 Eubacteriales bacterium
GATGGCCTCCGACACGGAGATCGTGGCGATC
This sequence comes from Eubacteriales bacterium, assembly GCA_045592565.1. Taxonomy (GTDB): domain Bacteria; phylum Bacillota; class Clostridia; order Oscillospirales; family CAG-272; genus HGM12713. The sequence continues at coordinate 32 of JAZNVA010000262.1, forward strand.
CTATCCTGCGGAATCAGTTTCCACAGGATGATGGTCCCGTACATATTCTCCGCGACCTTGATTGCGATCATGTCATTGTACCTCAACCTTTTCGTCATCCCGGACGCCAACAAGACGCGAGTCGAATTCGAGGAATGACGTAGGCGGTACAACCCGGAGCCTGACTGTAAAGAAACTCCGCCGTTGCCATGGCGCTGGTATAGAAATGGTCGGCGGATACCGACAACCCCATTCTTTCCAGCTTCATACTCAATTCGTGAGGCGTTTTTTCGGGGCTGTTGGTGAGAAATACGAATTTTTTATCATGCTCGATCATCCAGTTAACAAATTCCCGCACCCCGTCAAGGATCTTGTTGCCGTGATAGATCACTCCGTCCATATCGCAAATAAAGCCTTTTTTATTTAAAATCCGTTCCATATTCTTTCCTCGCTTTGCAAAGATCGCTTTTCTGTCTTTAGTATACCATAGTTTGATCAATTTGTCTATATACGACCGAAAATTTCCCAAAAGCCTTGCAAAGATAAAAGGAACATGCTATAATGGTATTAGCATATTCTTTCCTATTTATTTTATAATATTTTAGAAAGGAACCGATGAAATGAAACATTTCCAATGCATGATTCCCAAGCTCCTCATTCTCTCGCTTCTGGTGATTTGCCTTCTGACGCCCCTTGCGTCCTGCGGCGAATGCGATCACCAATGGGGAGATTGGACCGTCTCTACCAAGCCCACCTGCGAGGAGGACGGTGCGCAAACCCGCGCTTGCTCCGCCTGCGGCGAGACGCAGACCGAGACTCTGAAAGCAGAGGGACACCACTTTGTCACCTACAAGGCAAACGGTGACGCCACCTGTATTGGTGACATGACCGAGACCGCTACCTGTGAGCACTGTGACAAAACAGACACGCGCACGGTCGCGAACTCCAAGGATCCCAAAAAGCACACCGCGACCGATCTTCGGTATGCTCCCGCAACCGAGGAATCCCACGATCTGCTTCATGTTTGTTGCGGCGCCGTGGAGCGGTCTGAGGCGCACCGTTGGGACAACGGAGCAACCGATCCCAAGAACACCCAAAATACCCTTTATACCTGTCTCGATTGCCGCGCAACCAAGTCGGTGGCTCCTCAGGAGCATATCCACCGTGCGCAAAGGATCGAGGCAAAGCCTGCGGGCTGTTCCACTTGGGGAAATATTGAATACTGGTACTGCGAGAGCTGCAACACCCGCTATGCTGATGCCGCTCTGACCAGAGCCATCAGTGAGTCGGATACCAAGCTCGCCCCCGGGCATACCTCCACTACGTTTGTTTACGCGCCTCACGCTACCGATCCCAATCTCCATGAAAAGAGATATGCCTGCTGTAACGCCCTTGTGGAAACAGCGGCTCACAGCTACGAGCAAGGCAGCTCCCATCCCGCCACCTGTACGCAAAACGGATATGTTGTCTACCGTTGCGTTTGCGGCGATTCCTATCAGACGGACAATGCAGCGGCTGCGGGACACAATGTCGAATTCTGGGATCTGGACCGTGAAACACGCAAAACAGGAACCACCTGTACCTACAACCAGACCTACGTGGGAACCTGCTTCACCTGTTCCCAGCCCGTAGAGAAAACCGTAGAGATCATCCGTCACAGCTATACGGCGACCATTACCGCTCATCCCACCTGCTGTGAGGAGGGAAGCAAAACCTACGCCTGCTCTTGCGGCGCGACTCCCACTGTCGCCACCGTCACCATTGAGGCAGATCCCTCTGCCCACCATTGGAATAATGGCGTCACCGAAGGTGGCGTAACCACCTACACCTGCTTGAATGAATGCGGCACCACCAAAACCGCTGTGGTTTACACCGAGCCCACACAGGACGTGGATAAGTCGGTTCTGGAGGACAACGAGATCGTTCTGGGCGGAGTTTCCCTGAAACTCAATGACGCGACTCTCGATCTGTTGGACAGCGATCCCACCAAGAAGGTCACCGTCACCGCCAATCCCGTTTCCGACCGCGATGCTTTGATCAACACCCTTCCCGAAGCTCTTCGCGGACAGATCAACGCAAACACCCCCATCTATGATTTCTCCCTCTCTCAGGGCGGCGTTCCCATTCGTCAGTTCGGTGACAACGGACGCATTACCATCACCCTTCCCTACGAGCTGCCCACTGACGCCGACGCCGATTGTGTTGCCGTCTGGTACGTCAACGGCGCGGGAGAGCTGAGCTTCTACGAGGCAACCTATTACGAGGCGGATGGCGAAGGCTTTGTCATCTTCGAGGCGTCTCACTTCTCCACCTACCTCCCCGGCGTAGCTCCCACACAGAACGCCTGCGAGCTGTACGGACATAACTACGAAGAAAAGATCACCTCTCCCACCTGCGACACCAAGGGATATACCGAATATCACTGTCAGCGTTGCGGCGAGAGCAAGATCGACGACGTTACCGACGCGCTGGGTCACGCCTACGACAGCGGTGAAGGAACCGAATCTACCTGCATGGTAGCGGGTAAGATGACCTACTCCTGTACCCGTGACGGCTGTGACCATACCATAGACAAAACTCTCGCTCTTACTCCTCACACATGGCAATTTGTAGAGAGTGAAAGCACCCCCGTCAGCTGTACACAGGACGGCGTTGCCGTTTACCGTTGCTCTGTCAGCGGCTGCGACGGAATCAAGACCGAGTATGAGTCTTCTTGGGGCGGACACGATCTTTACGATTCCTCTGCCGCACTTGCCGATGGTGTGACCAATTGCACCGACGGCGTGGTAGTCACCGTAAAATGCCATCTGTGCGACTACACCGAACAGGAGACTCGAACGGGCTCTCATATCCGAATCGACAAGCTGGGCTATGACGAGTTTGGCTATATGATGATTCCCGAAAGCAAGATCATGCTCGGCGCTTACCTGCAGGAGGCGGGAATCGCTTACACGAACGAACCCTTTATTATCCTGACTCACGGCTGCTTCTGCGGTGAAGTGAAGGATCGCGTTTCCATGTTCAACGGCATGGACCAGAACGGCAGTGAGATCTTTTCCGGATGGGTGGACTTCTCCTCTACGAGCGTTTGGGAAGACTCCGTCATCGTATCCACGATTCCCAATACGGTTTGGGATCCCATTTTGGATATGCCCGTGGAAAGCCCCGTCTTTAAGATCTTCTTCCAGTCAGTCATCACCCGCGTTGATTGCCACGAGACCTTCTCGGTCACCATCAAGATCGGCTACAACGAATCCACGGGCGAGGCTCTGGAAACCATGACCTACGTGCTCAATGAATACGATTGGCACAAGAACACCAAGACCACCGCGACCATTGACGATCCCAACAAGACCTGTTATGAGAGCAGCCCTGTGGTGGATGGCAATTGGATCATGGGTATCCACGTGACCGAAAGCTGTCTGGATTGTAACACCGTTCTCCAGAGCTTCGATACTGCGGTCGGCACGTCCTCCTCTCATTATTTCTACCCTGCCGAAGTTTATGAATACAAGGATAACGACTGCGATGACGGCTATTACGGACTCCGCGTGTTCATCAATGAGTGTCCTTGCGGACAGACCGAGTACAGTCTCCATAAGGGCGACTGTAGCTTCTCTCGGACATCGGTTGGCAATACCGATATCTACGTCTGCGACGATTGCGGATTTATCTATGCTGAGAAGACCGAGGAGATCGAGGACGAAGAAAACTGTCATTACAGCTACACCGAGTATCTCTACTTGGATTGCGCAAGTGTCAACAACGTGACCGATTGCGAAAAGACCGTGATCTGCCGGATCATCGATGAGGAAAGACATTACGATGTCACGTACGAGGACAACGAGGACGATCCCACTCCCACCGATACTCCCTGCCTCTATAGCGTCTACTATAGAAGTACCTGTAACAAATGCGGTGAGATCACCGATTTCGCCGAAGGATATCAAATGATCCATGACGAGAGCACTACGACCACGACAGACAGCCGCGGGAACGTAACGACCACCGTTACTTGCCGTGCGGAAGGCTGTGGCTATACCAACATTCAAGTCAAGGATAAGAATGATAACGTTCTGCGCAACTACTACGTTGAAAAGGATTATGACGAGGAATATCTTGTTATCGCCTTGGAAACCTTCAAAATAATCAACGGTCAGACGCTTCCCACGCTGTATCGTGCGGAGGGCTATAGTCTGGACGGTGAGGAACTACTGGTTTGGACCCAAGTCTCCTACTCCTATCGGAACGATCCCGAAAAGGGGTGTATCTGTACCATCGCTTACTCCAGCAGCATGGGATATGACGGAATCGAAGAGGACTTCTTCTGTGTCCTTGGAGAGGAGATATTTACTCAGGAGCTGACCTGTGATCAGGATGGATATTCCTATCAGATCTGCCAGATCTGCGGACGTAAGGAATACCTCTACTACGAGGAGACACGCGGACATGAGTTCCAGGACGGTTCCTGCTGGCGTTGCGGTGAGCCCTGTGTACACGAATTTGACGGGGACGGCTGGTGCTACATCTGCTACATGATGTGTCCCCACGCATGGGATAACGGCGTCTGCGTTGAGTGCGGTACGACTTGTCCTCACGGATGGTATAACGACCAAGGCTTCTGCGACCGATGCGGCAAGTCCTGCGAACACGAGTATAACGAGGACGGCCGGTGTATCATGTGCGGTATGGAATGTGACCACACATGGAACAACAGCGTTTGTGAAACCTGCTCTGCGCATTGTCGTCACGAATGGTTTGACGAAAATGAAATCTGCGGTGTGTGCGGTATGCCTTGTACCCACGAATTCCGCGACGGCTGCTGTATCTACTGCTACAAGCCCTGCGAACACACGTGGGAGAATGGAAAATGCACCGTATGCTGCGCAACGTGCGGTCACAGCTGGAATAACGGTGTATGCATCGATTGTGAGGCAACCTGCGAACACGAGTCCTACAGTGAATGGGGTTGGTGCAATACCTGCGGTAAAGAGTGCGAGCACAGTTGGACACACAACGAGGAATACAGCACCTGCGGCGTTTGCCGCCAAGAATGCCACCATTTCTGGAACTGGGAAGGCAAATGCGATATCTGCTTTAAGCAGTGTGAGCACGAATACGATAAGTACGGCTATTGCCACAAGTGCGGTATGATGTGCGACCACACATGGGAAAACGGTGTATGCAGTAAGTGCCACGTCACCTGCACCCATTCTTGGGATCAGGGATGCTGTTACAACTGCGGTATGACCTGCGAGCATAAGTACGACGAATACGGCTGGTGTCCGATCTGCTACAAACAATGCGAGCACATGATGGGCTGGGACGACCAAAGCCGTTGCCTTGAGTGCGGAGCAAAGTGCCCTCACGGATACTATCATGACGGCTTCTGCGCCATGTGTTACGCTCCCTGTGAGCACAGCTACTTATATGGAAATTCCTGCGACAACTGCGGAAAGCCCTGCGATCACCCTCACTGGGAACACGGAGTATGCAGCTTGTGCGGTATGCCGTGCAGTCATGACTACGGCAACAACGGCTTCTGCTTCTTCTGTCAGGAGGAATGTCCTCATGATTTCACCCGTGGCTACTGCCCGAATTGCGGAACGCCCTGCCCCCACGAGGACGCTTATTTCAACGGTGAGCCTTGCGGAATATGCGGCGCATACCAATAATAATGCCTCTGAGCGGAAGAAATTCAAAACAACTCCAAAAAGAGCCAAGCCCGAAATTCGGGCTTGGCTCTTTCCTATCTCATTTTTATCATTTTTCTCATCCAAACCGTCTTGCATATCCGCACCGACGGCAGAGCGACTCAGTCGCTTCCCGTCGGGCAAATCCGTCCCGTATGGTGCGGGAACGGGAGGACGTCAGAATATCCGCCAGCTTCTCCGTATAGACGTTTCCCAGTGCCAAAGCGCCCTCGCTGTCCAGACAGCAAGGAACCACGCGCCCGTCACAAAGGATTCCGAAATGATCGGCAAGTCCATAGCAAAAGACCTCCGCATCCCCTTCGGGAGCGTCACGGTCAGGCCACGCGAAACGGTCTCCCCATTCCAAATGGAGCTTATCGCGAATACGGATCCCGCGGGTGTTCTCTTCCCACTCTCCCGCAAGGCGGTGGCGCAGAAGCTCCTCGATCCGCTCGTTCCGTCCTCCGTCCAGTCCTCGATTCCAAAGGCGAAGCACCACAATAATGCCTGCCCGCGAGGCGGCATCAGCAAAGTCGGTCACCTGCTGAAGATACCGCAAGAACGCCTCCTCGCTTCCCTCCTCAAAGCTGTGAAGTGAGATGCTGACCTTGTGCGGTCTTGCACCGATCAACTCACCACCCCGCTTCTCAAGAAGGGTTCCGTTGGTGGTGATCACCGTGCGGAATCCACGCTCTCGCGCCATTTCCAAAAAATGAGGCAACAGAGGGTGTGTCAGCGGCTCTCCCATCAGGTGGTAATAAATATGCCCCGTCACTCCGTTCAGCTGCTCCAATACATGGGAAAATTCCGCCTCGGTCATACGCCTCGGCTCTCGCTCGTGTCCGTGACAAAAGGAGCAACGCATATTGCAGATATTGGTAATTTCAACGTAAACTCTCGCGTACACGGCAAGTCTCCTTATCCCGCCGTGATCTCAACATCGCCCGTACTTGTGGTGATCTCGCAACGACCGCCCGACATAGAGCGAGGAACGTCCACGTCACCTGTACTCGTTTCGACAAAAAAGATCTTTTCGGTGAGCAAACTGCCTTCTATCTCTCCCGTATCGGTTTTGATAAAGATCTCAGAAGCGTCACAGCTCTCAAACTCTACGTCCCCCGTGTCTCTCTCAATAGAGAAAGTCTTGTCGGCAATCACCCGAAAAAGCTTCAGATCTCCCGTGTCTCCCGTGGAAGAAAAGCTGCCGCAGCTTACGTCTGAAAGACGAGCCGTTCCCGTGCTGACGCGCAAGCTCAGTTCCCCCGCGCACCGAAGATCACTCACCTCTACGCATCCCGTGGAGACGGTCAGAGACATCGATCCCGCCGCAAGATCCTTTACAAGGATTCCTCCCGTAGATGTCTTGATGTCGGCGCTTTCCTTCACCGATGCAAAGAAGGAAACGTCACCCGTCGTACCTGTGATCTCCGCAGTTTCAAAGGAGAATCCCGAGGGGATTTCCACATCCCCCGTGCTGATCTTTACCGAAAGATCACCATACTCTCCTTGAGGCAGATACACGGTAATCATAGGATTTTTAAAGGAAAAGACGGAGATATAATCATACCATCTTCTCGTATCCTCCACTTTGATCTCTAAGGTTTTCTCCGTGACGGAAACAGCATGCTTCATCTTCTCCGCCTCGTAGCAGACCACGCGGCAGGAACCGTCCTCCGAGGGTAGAAACGCCACATCCGCCGTATTGGTTACCACGGTAATTCCGTCAAAGCTCTCGCTGATCTGTGTGGTATTGGTTTCATATTTCTCAGTAGAAAGCTTCCAAAAGTCCCATCTCATAAACGCCATCACTCCTACAAACAGCAAAATTCCCGCAAGAATCAGAGAAGACGCCACGATAGAGCAAACAATAAATCCTTTTTTCACTTCGACTTCTCCTTTCTTACAAAGCAATTTTTAATCCATATCACGATCTTTTTTGCCAGAATTGCCGTCCACTTGGTTGCCAAAAAGCAGCCAAAGTAAGCAAATATTCCAAGTCCTGCCGAGACCAGTCCTCCTGCCACAAGCATAAGACCGACAGAAACCATTCCCCTCACCATAAACAAGATACCGCCAGCCACAAAACCAATGGCACATCCCGCGAGAGCACCGAAGATCGCCCATGCCGATGCCACCAGCGCCCACAGAACGGCATACGCAGTGATCACGATCACAACCACCGCCACAAGAAGCGGGAGCCAAACGGGAAAGCCCACGGCAATCAAAACGATCTCCCACGCGCAAAGCTTTCTTCCCGACCTGATCTTTTCCTTGGCAAGCTTCATCAAGGGAATATCCCCCGCGATCTGCTTCGCTACCTCGTCAACCGAGCCTGCCGCCAAGACCGCTTCCTCCACGGACATTCCTTCTTCCACTCGGTCGTCGATCATTTCCATATAAAACTCGATCCGCTCCTCCACTTCCTGCGCGGGCAATCCGCCCAGCCGTGCCCGAAGCTGATCCCGAAATTCCTGCTTATTCATCTTCCCTCTCCTCTCTGGTCACAAACCGATAGATTGCCATGACCTCCCGCCATTCCTCGCGGAAGTCGGCAATTCTCGAAAGTCCCTCTGCCGTAATGTGATAGTATTTTCGAAGTCTTCCTCCATGCTCTACCGAGCGAACGGTAAGCATTTTCGCCCCCTCCAGACGCTTCAGCACGGTGTATAGGGTAGACTCCGACAGCACGATATACGGACTCAGATCCTTGATGATCCGATAGCCGTAGGATTCTTCTTTTTGAATGGCTGCAAGAACACATACGTCCAGTAGCCCTTTTTTTAATTGTACATCCATCCGATACCCCTCCTTACGATATACATCATATCACGAAGTATCAAAATTGTCAAGCATATTTCTCGAATTTTTTAGGTTTAAAGCAAAAAGCCCCATGAAGACACTTCATAAGGCTTTTCATTGCTTTGACAAAGGTTATTTGTTTTTGACAAACCTTTCTATCGTCAGTGGGGCAAAGTTTTTTATCCACATTGAATGAAGATAAAACTGTCATTTTATTCACACTTTTGCCCGAAAATCAAGGTTTTACGGCACTTTTTGAGTAAAAAAAGACCTCAAAGGAAAACTCCTTCAAGGTCTGATTTGATTATTCAATTTTGCCTTTTGTGGTTATTTGGGGTTGCCCAAAAACATAGTATCAAACCTTGTGTATGTATTATATCATACTTTTACCCAAATTGCAACCACAGACAGTGAATTTAACTCAAAGATTTCAAAAAATCTTTCATTTTTTTACTTGCTCTAATTTTAAGTGTTTGCACAGCAGGGAATGTCTCAACTTCATTTGTGTTTGGATTTCTGCCTCGTCTTTCTCTGCGATTAACGACCTCGCCAGTTAAAAAATTTTGCCATGTTATTTTTTCTTCCAAAACGCACACATAATCATAAAAAATCTCAACCAGTGTGTCACAGAATTTTGTGCATTCTTTCATGGCAGAATCCGACTCATTG
>JAZNVA010000263.1:0-9213 GCA_045592565.1 Eubacteriales bacterium
TCTTTTTGTTATTCGTTATCGGAGGATTCGTCATCCTTGCTTTCCGATTCATCGGGGGTATCGACAGAATCATCGGAGTTCTCACTCTCGTCTTCATCTGTAGGAAGGGGATCGGCGGGATCCTCCTTGGCAGGAGGGACGTCCTCGTCTACGTGCAGGTGGATATCCTCGTCTACGCGAAGCTTTTCCGCTTCTTCCTGACGGACTCTTGCCTCAATGGCTTCCTTGCGGCGGCGCTCGTCGTTTTCCTCACGGCTCTTGCGCTTTTTCGCCTCGGTCATTTCCTCCAACTCTTCAAAGGTGGGGGTTCCTTCCATGGCGGCTTCGAACTGTTCGCCGTCCATGATCTCATTCTTCATAAGAAATTCGGAAATGAAGTGCAGCTTATCCATTTGCTCGGTGAGGATCTGCTTTGCGCGGGTGTACGCTTCGTCGATGATGGCGTGAATCTCCTTGTCGATGGTAGCGGCGGTTTCGTCGGAGTAATCCTGAGAGCTGGAAAAGTCTCTGCCGAGGAATACCTCGCTCTGCCCCGAGCCAAAGCGTCTCGGACCCAGTACGTCACTCATACCCAGCTGGGTAACCATCTTTTTGGCAATGTCGGTAGCGCGCTGAATGTCGTTGGATGCGCCACCCGAAATATCACCGAAGATCAGCTCCTCTGCGGCTCTTCCGCCCAGAAGCATGGTGATCTTTTCCTTCAATTCTTCCTTGTAAACACTGAACTTATCTTCCTTGGGAGGATTCAGCGTATAGCCAAGCGCGTTTCCGCTGGGGATAATGGAGATCTGCTGAACGGGATCCATATACGGCAGCACATGTGCGATGATGGCGTGACCCGCCTCGTGGTATGCCGTGTTTTTCTTTTCCCGCTCCTTCATGGCGCGGCCTTTTTTCTTGGGACCTGCGATGACCTTGATATAGGCATCCTCGATATCCTCCATGCCAATGAGGGATTTTCCGCGGCGCGCGGCAAGGAGAGATGCTTCATTGAGCAGGTTGGCAAGGTCGGCACCCGTAAAGCCCGCGGTAGTCTTGGCGATCTTGGCAAGATCCACACCTTCCTCCAGCGGCTTGTTTCTGACGTGAACCTTCAGAATTTCCTCTCTTCCCTTGATGTCGGGATAGTTGACGGTGATCTGACGGTCGAAACGTCCGGGACGGAGCAGAGCGGGATCCAGAATATCGGGACGGTTGGTAGCGGCAATGACGATGATACCGTCATGGGAGCGGAAGCCGTCCATTTCCACCAAAAGCTGGTTCAAGGTCTGCTCACGCTCGTCATGACCGCCGCCGAGACCTGCGCCTCTGTGACGGCCTACAGCATCGATCTCATCAATAAAGATAATAGAAGCGGGAGCTTTTCTTGCATTTTCGAACAGATCGCGGACACGGGACGCGCCCACACCCACATACATTTCCACGAAATCCGATCCCGAGATGGAGAAGAAGGGCACGCCCGCTTCTCCCGCCACTGCCTTGGCGAGCAAGGTCTTACCCGTACCGGGAGGGCCCATCAGCAGAACGCCGTGGGGGATCTTTGCGCCGAGCTTGCAGAATTTCTGGGGATCCTTGAGGAATTCCACCACTTCCTCCAGCTCTTCCTTTTCCTCGTCGGCACCGGCGACGTCGCGGAACAGGATCCGTTCCTTGCTCATGTCAGCGGTCTTGACTCTCGCCTTACCGAAGTTCATCATCTTGCCCGCGCCGCCCTTTCCGCCTGCCGCCTGCTTGGCGATGACGAAATAAAGAATGACGATGACCACAATGACGATGATATAAGGCAGGAAGGCAACCCACATGGGCGTGGTTGCTTCGGGCTGAACGTCGCAGTTTGCCAGATTCAGATTTTCATTATCCTTGTAATATTCGGTAAACTGTCCCACAAAGTCCACGTAGGAGGGGAGCTGGAAGCCAATGGTTTTGGTTGTCGCATCCTCCAAAAGCTTTCCCGCTTCGTCCACGGGGAGCTCACCGTTTTCGTCCAGCACGTAGACCTTCATGGTCAGATAATAGCTGTCGTCCACCACAAATTCGGCAACGGCATCCTTTTCAAAGTAATTCAATACGTCGCCGTACTGGATCGCCTCCTCGGCGGAGCCTTGGCGGAACATCAGCGTCAGTGCGGCGAAGATGCCCACAATGAGCACCAAATAAAAGATCAGAATTTTAAAATTATTTTTCTTCATCAGGTTTAGCCTTTCCTGTTTTGGTTTCGGTCATTCAATATAAATAAAAATGTAGACAACACGCGCGCTCCGCATCGGGAGCGCAGGAAGCGCCGTCACGGACGCCGATCATGGGAACGGCAAGGATCCCGTTCTCATCGCAGATCACGGGCAGACGGGAGCGCAAGGGGAGGGGGATCTTTTTGTCGCACATCAGCTTTTTCAGGCTTTTGTGCATGCCTCCCATTCGGATGCGGTCACCTGCCTCGCGATTTCGCGCGATCAGCACCCCATTTATTGTAGCAGAATCAAGAGACAACAATATAGATTTTTTGTAAACATTTTTCGCATTTTGTGACGGTGAGATGATGATTTCACAGTTGGTTTGTGAAATCAAAGCGGAGCCCGATTCCAAGGGGATACGATAGGGGGCTACCGTGCATGGGGGAGCAACCTTTCGCAACACCAGTCGGTTTCCCTCGATCACGCCCTCGTGATTGTGAGGGAGACGGACGGAGGAATGGGGAACGCCACGTTCTGCCAACCGCTTTAGCGCGTCTACGTGGGCGGCTTCCAGAACCGCGTCCCCCGAAAGCTCGGAGAACATTCGCCGCAACGCGCGATTGGCAATGGCATCGGGTGACCCGCATAGCTTTTCGGTCTCTACGGAGAATCCTTCCCGAAAACCCTCGGAAAACAGATCGGTCATGCTTTCCAGACAAAGCTCGTCGGCGCGGAGGTTTTTTGCCAGCGTTGCTGCGTTCTTCACCGCGGAAGGATTGATCTCCTTCAGGGCGGGCAAAACCTTGGCGCGGAGCTTGTTTCGGGTGTATTCGGTTTCGGTATTGGTACTGTCCGTGACGTAAGAGAGGGAATGGCGCTCACAGTAATCGAGGATCTCCTCTCGGGTAACGTAAAGAATCGGACGAACTAAGGTACCCGCTCCGCAGGAGCGACAGGGGGGGATTCCACAGATGCCTCCGAGACCGCTTCCGCGGATCATATGATGAAGCATGGTTTCCAGATTGTCATCCGCGTTGTGGGCGGTGACCAGAAGGGGAATGCTCCGCTCCTTCATGATCTGCTCAAAAAAGTCGTAACGGATACGGCGGGCGGTGGTTTCTATGCTTTCTCCCAACCGTTTGGCTTCCTCGGGAACGTTTGCATGGCATACAAAAAGCTCGATCCCAAGGGCGCGGGCGGATTCTCGACAGAATTGCTCGTCCCGATCGGCTTCCGCGCCTCGGATTCCGTGATTCACGTGCGCCGCATAGACTGCGGCTCCCTTTTTTGCCCCGTAGACCTGCATCATGTGTAACAATGCCGAGGAATCGGTACCTCCCGAATACGCCACCAAAATGGGGGTGGTTTCGGGCAAGCCTGTCAGATCTGCGGGAGAGAGAAACGCGGGTGGGAGAGCAGAGGGGATGCTGTTTGACATGGGGATCATTCCTCCAGCTGTTTTTCCTGAGAGAAGAACTTGGTGTACCGACCGATCCAGCCGACCTCTACAGTACCCTGAGAGCCGTGACGGTTCTTTGCGATAATGACCTCGGCGGTATTGGCGTCCTCGCTCCGCTTCTCTGCATCATAATATTCGTTTCGATAGAGGAACAGAATCGTATCCGCATCCTGCTCGATGGATCCCGATTCACGAAGGTCGGCGATCATGGGACGCTTATCGTTTCGTTTTTCGGTCTCACGGGAGAGCTGAGAGCAGCAGATAATGGGAACGTTCAGCTCCTTTGCCATAAGCTTCAGATTACGGGAGATCGCTCCGATCTCCTGTGTTCTGTTGTCCGAGTGACGGTCGTCCTGCATCAGCTGGAGGTAGTCAATGACAACCAATCCCAGATTCTGCACACGGCGGAGCTTACCCTTCATACCCGAAACGGTAATACCCGCGGTGTCGTCGATCAGAATATTGCTTGCCGACAAATTGCTGGCTGCCTCCGCGAGATCCTCCCATTGCTTGGGATCCAGCTTTCCCGTACGGAGATTGTGGCTGTCGATCAGGGCTTCGCTGGAGAGAATACGGGTGACCAGCTGCTCGGCGCTCATTTCCAGGGAGAAGATACAGACAGACTTCTTGGTCTTTTTCGCAACGTTTGTGGCGATATTCAGACAGAAGGACGTCTTACCCATACCGGGACGGGCGCCGACAATGATCAGGTCGGAGTTACCCATGCCTGCCAATATATTATCCAGATCGGAAAATCCGGTTTTCGTTCCTCTGGCGCCCTCTCCCTCCTCGGCAACGGTATGAAGCTCGGCGTAGACGTTTTGCAGTACGTCCTGGATCCGTCGGAAGCTCTTGGTGTCCCGTCCTTGGGCAATGTCGAAGATCTGGGCGGACGCATAGTCCACCAGATCCTCGGTAGAGCCTTCCTCGCTGTATGCCTTATCCGAAATATCGGAGCAGATGCTGATAAGCTGACGGAGACGGCTCTTGTTGCGAACGATCAGGGCGTAATCCTTGATATTCAGAGAGTTTGTCACCGATTGATAGAGAGAGCGGATATAATCGTCTCCTCCCGACTTGCTGTAGATGCCCTTGGTAACCAGCATATCGATGAGAGTTGCCGCGTCGATTCCCTTGTTGATGAGGAAAAGCTCCTGCATCGCGGTGAAGATCTGGGTATGCTCGTTCAGATAAAAATCTGAGGGAGTGATCAGCTCGGTGACGTCGTTTATCGCCTCGGGGTCTACCAGGATCGCTCCAAGAAGCGACTGCTCGGCAACGAGGGAGAAGGGAAGCTTTCTTACAAGTTCGTCATTCATTGTATAGGTGTCCTTTTCGTTTTATTGTCCTTGACGAGGACTTGGCGGAAGGGTGCTCTTATTCCTTGCCGCAGACCTCCACGTGAATCTTTCCTACCACGTCGGGGAACAGGCGGACGTCGGCGGAGAATTGACCGAAGGATTTGATCGGAACGGCAAGGGTGATCTTGCGCTTGTCGATCTCAATGCCGAAATCCTTTTTCAGCGCTTCCGCGATCTCCTTGGAGGTAACCGAGCCGTACAGACGCTTGTCGGGACCTGCCGCATAGGCAAACTTCACGACGATGGATTCCAGCCGCTTGGCGATATCCTGCGCGTTCTGCTTTTCAACCTCCAGCTTGTGCGCCTTGGAGGCTTCCTTGTTTTTAATTTCATTGAGCGCCTTGTTGTCGGCGGGAATCGCAAGCTTTTTTGGGAACAGGAAATTGCGCGCGTAGCCGTCGGATACGTCTACCACCTGATCCTTTTTGCCTTGACCTTTTACGTCAGCGGTTAAAATAACTTTCATGATTGATATCTCCTTTGCTTGGGTTTTCGATGGTTGATACGATGGATATGATAGATTGAGAAACAGACGGATTATTTCTTTTCGCCGTCAAAATAGTCGTCAATGGCTTCCTTCAGCATTCGCTCGGCATCCGCCAGCTCACTTTGCGCCAGAGCGGCTCCCGCCACGTCGAAGTGACCGCCGCCGCCGATCTTTTCCAGAATCAGCTGAACGTTGATGCTTCCGTCGGAACGGGCGGAAATGTGAACTACCTCGCCGATTCGGATCAGCGCGAAGGCTGCCTGAACCGAGCGGACGGTCAGAAGCTTATCTGCCGCTTTTGCCGCTGCCACACGGTCGCCGCCCGATCCGCTTCCGTCCAGAGAAGTGATGGCGATTCGATCGCGGTAGATTCTTGCCTCGGAGCCAAACTGAGCTTCGGTATGATAATCCTCAAAGGCTTCCTCAAAAAAGGTTCTCGCGTACTCGGTGCT
The DNA here is from genome assembly GCA_045592565.1 of Eubacteriales bacterium. Taxonomy (GTDB): domain Bacteria; phylum Bacillota; class Clostridia; order Oscillospirales; family CAG-272; genus HGM12713. The sequence continues at coordinate 5,931 of JAZNVA010000263.1, forward strand.
GGCGCCCGCGCCCCGCAGATAAAGAGCGGCGGCAAAGGTTCGGGTTCCTACGGTACGGGTGAAGTTCTTGGTGTCTACCATAATACCCGCCATCAGCAGGTTGGCTTCTTCCTTCTTGAGCGTACCCGCGGGCAAGCTTTGCTCAAGGATCTCAGAGATCAGCTCGCTGGCGGAGGAGGCGGAGGTGTCGATGTAGGAAAGCTGAGGCTCGTTTGCAAATTCTTCCTTTTTGATGTGATGGTCGATGACCGCCGTTTTAAAGGAATTGTTTGCGATCTCGGGGGCTTCCAGAATGGCAAAGTTGTTGGCATCTACGATGATCAAAAGAGTACCGAAGGAGCTTTCCGCCAATCCCGCTACACCGTCCACAAACATATTGCGGTATTCGGGAAGCTCACAAAGCTTACCCGTGCAGGCGCGGAAGCTTTCGGATTCGGTGTCGGCAACGATCTTCACGTCAACGCCGATGAACCTACAAAGTGCCGCAATGCCCACGCAGGCGCCGATGGAGTCAAAATCGGGATTGCTGTGTCCCATCACGACAACGTTGGGAGAGGAAGCGATCATGGAGCAGAGCTTGGCGGCAATGACACGGGCGTGTCCGCCTGTACGCTTTTGCTGACTTTTGGTTTTGCCTCCGAAGAATTCGTTGCCCTTTTCGGTTTTCAGTACCACTTGGTCGCCACCGCGCTGAAGCGCCATGTTCAGAGAGCCCAGTGCATCCTTTTCCCGCTCGGCAAGGGAGTTCCCCGTAGTGGCAATTCCCATGGATACGGTAATAGGCATACTGTCGTCTCCGATCCGAATATCGCGGATGGCATCCAGAATTTCAAATTTGTTTTCCACACAGGTGTCGAGCATCTGGCGAGAAAGGAAGAAAATGTATCGGTTACGGTCGTATTCTCGGAGCATTCCTCCCAGAGAGGCTGCCCAATCCTTCAGACGCTGTTCTACCTGACGCGCCTCGGATTGGTAGCTGACCTTGACGTATTGAGCGATCTCATCCAGATTATCCAGAACGATATAGCCAACGGCACTGCGATCATTCCAATAGCGGGCTCGGATCTCCAGAAGCTCGGTCACGTCTTGGAAGACCAACATATAATAGGTCTTGCTCTTGGCGCGAAGAAGGTGGCAATCCACCCAGTAGCTTTTTCCTCGAAGGGTGACCTGACAGGGCGCCTCTTCGGCGGGGCTTTCCTCGGACGGATCTTCCGTTCCTTCCGCAGGAGCGGCAGGCTCCGCTGTCACGGCAGATCGAAGAAAATCCTCCATGGAGCGTCCGCAAAGAGCGGTAATATCGGTATTGAAGACGGAATCCCAGACACCGATCACCGACCGCATGGCGGCGTTGACGGTAACGATTCGCCCGCTTTCGCTGACTACGGCATAGGGGAGCTTCAGCTGATTGCGAAAGGCGTAAACGACGCCGTTGTTTTGCTCCTCCGCCGCATCAAACTCCATTCGATACCGTTTCATTTGCCTGTGAGAGACAAAATAGACACAAAGAGCGGCGCACAGATAAACACCGATGAGGATCAATCCCCACAAGGCGGGTGAAAGATCAGTATAGGTACAAAGCGCAATATGGATCGCCACGATCACTACAGCGAAAATAACGTATAATCGGGAGGGAAGCTCCTCCAGACGGCGCAGCGGATCCATTTTTTTATTAGACATGATGGTTTGGTCCTTTCCTCCCAAAGCGGAGTCGCCTCAGGAATTTTTCTTGTTCTGACGCAGACGGATTCTGCCGAGAATGACCACACCCGCACCAAAGGCGGCGGCGAGAGGTAACATAATAGAGGGAAAATTGAACAACAGAAGCAGAATGCCGAAATACACGATCGTGGAAAAACAGGATGGTGCCTTGGCAAACAGAAGAGCATTCATGGCAATCCAGGCAGTCATCAACATACCGGGTGCCAAGATCAGATAGAGATTTTGAGCCACCGCGCCAAAGAGTGCGGTTTGCTCCCCAACAAGGATCATCGACAGGAGCATTGCCGCAAAGTAAAGAAGAGCGGAGGTCAGGCTCATGTCAAAGGAGATCATTTTTTTCAGGGTATGCAGATCCTCACCCTGACCGATCAGACAGCGAAGCGCTGCGGAATGGATCCCATATGCTACCAGCATAGCGGCAATTACGATCAGCGCGGGGAAGACGTTAAAAAGTGCGTTGACCAGCGCGTTGGCGTATTCAGCCGTGTCGGAGTTGGTTCCGAGCGGAATGCCCGCAATTGCGATCGACTCCGCAAAGGCATTGGCGGCTCCCAAACGAATATCCTCCAAAAATTGGCGAAGAGATGCCATGGAAAGAGTGCCGACCTGATGGTGGATCGCCAAACCGACGACGGGCAGCGCTCCCGCGAGCACTGCCACACTGATGCGGCAGATAGCGGGGATTCGCGCCGCCTTTGTCCGCAGACAAAGCAATAACATCAGAGCGGGCGGCAGAACGATCAGAGAAAGCGCCGCAGGAATGGGATCCTGAAGGATCAGCGCTGATATCCCGTAAGACAGGAGCGGCAAGGCGGGAGCATACGCGCCGCCGCCGTGACGGCAAAAAACGGAAAAGGAGCAGCAAGCGCTCAGAAGTGCGCCGAACAGACCGGAAAGAAATGGCGAACCGCCCAAAAGAGCAATGGAGGAAAGGATCACGATGTGTCCGATGGCTCCCATTACCGAGTGCGTCAGGCGGATCTGCGCGATGATGCTGACTGCGGTAAGAAGCAATCCCAGAGTCTGTATTCCTCCCAAGCGGGAGTAGCCCGAAAGAAGGAGAGCGATTCCCGTTGCCGTTATTGAAAAAATACATCCTGCCCACCAAAGCTCCGCGCGGGGAGAGATGGGACGGGATTCGGAAGAAGGATTGGTTTGTTTCAAGAAATACCTCGCAAATGAGATACCGAATCTCGGTACCGCGTTTAGGGAATAACAACCCTATTATAGTATTATACCATATCAGTCCGGATTTGTAAACAGGAAAAGCAAAATTTCCTTTCTAAATATTTATATTATGACAGAGAGAGTGAGGGCGGAGAGAGAAAAGAGAAAAAATATTTTCGAAAAAAATAAAAAAACTCTTGCAATTGAAAAAAAAGTGTGTTATAATAAGCAAGATGAGAGTGGGTTTGAGAGAACCCACTCTTAATTGTTGAAGATCGCCGGTGAAAGCCGGCAGGAGGAAACTATGGCTAAAAACGGAAGCATTGCCGAGACCGTACGGGCTCTGGCAGAGCCGATTGCCGACTCCTTGGGGTGCTGGGTCTGGGACGTGGAG